>JBQTIS010000473.1:0-8846 GCA_052387895.1 Rhodospirillales bacterium
GTCGGGCGCGATCGCGCATTGGCGGCGCGGCACGGTCGATTGGGCCATGGCGGGCTGCATGACCGGCAGCGGCCTGATCGGCGCGGGGCTTGGCAACCGGCTGTTCGTGCTGCTGCGCTCGCTCGGCCAGATCGATTTGGTGATAGGCCTGAGCTACGCCATTCTCCTGGGCGCGCTCGGCGGCATGATGCTCTTTGAAAGCAGCCGCGCGATCGCGCGCAGCCGCGCGGGCGGCGGCGCGCGCGCGAAGCTGCATCCGCACACCTGGCTGCACGGCCTGCCGCTCAAGGTGAAGTTCCGCAAGGCGCGTCTTTACATCAGCGTGTTCCTGCCCCTCGGCCTCGGCGTCGTCGTCGGCTTGATGACCGCGATCATGGGCGTGGGCGGCGGCTTCCTGGCCGTGCCGGCGATGATCTATCTCATGGGCATGCCGACCATGCTGACGGTCGGCACCTCGCTGCTGCAGATCACCGCCACCAGCGCCGCGGTCGTGTACTTGCAGGCCGTCAGCACCCATGCCGTCGACATCGTGCTGGCGCTGCTGCTGATCTTGGGCGGCGTGGCGGGCGCCCAGGCCGGCGCCACGTTCGGCCAACGCCTGCGCGGCGACTACGCGCGGTTCCTGTTGGCGCTTACCGTGCTGGGGGTGGCGGGATGGGTGTTTTACGGCCTGGTCGCGACGCCGCAGAGTCTGTTCACCATCGAGCACAGCCTGCCCGAAGACTGAGTTAACGGCCGCGCAGCCCCGCCTTGCGCCGGGCGGGCAAAAAAGCCTACTCTCACCAAGGGGTTTCCGGCCGGACGCAAGCGCCGCCGGGAACGGGGAGCAACGGGGAAACGGGGCGACAATGGCTGAACCGCAGCAGCAGCTCGCCAAACCGCCGGTCACGATCAAGAAATACGCCAACCGCCGGATCTACAACACGGCCACCAGCAGCTACGTGACCCTCGACCATCTCTGCCAGATGGTGAAAGAGGGCACCGACTTCGTGGTGTACGACGCCAAGACCGGCGAGGACATCACCCGCTCCGTGCTGACGCAAATCATCGTCGAGGAAGAGGGCAAGGGCCAGAACCTGCTGCCAATCAGCTTCCTGCGCCAGCTCATCGGCTTCTACGGCGACAATCTGCAATGGTTGGTGCCGCGCTACCTCGAACACTCGATGAAGTCCTTCGCCCGCAACCAGGAGCAGATGCGCAACTACATGAAGGACGCGCTCGGCGGCCTGTTTCCGTTCGGCCAGTTCGAGGAGATGAGCAAGCAGAACATGGCGCTGTTCGAGCGCGCGATGAAGATGTTCTCGCCGTTTGGCGCCGAAGGCGGCGGCGCCGCAGGAGCCGAGAGCGTGAAGCCCGGCGAAGGCGACATCGATACGCTGAAAGAGCGGGTCAACGCGCTGCAGCGCGAGATCGACAACCTGACCAAGAAGCGCGGGTAGCTACTCCGTCCTCAACGCCTCGATCGGGTCGAGGCGCGCGGCGCGCTGCGCCGGGTAGAAACCGAAAAATACGCCGACCGCGCAGCTGAAGCCCACCGCCAGCACCACCGCCTCGGGCCGGATCAGCGTCGGCCAGCCCGCCAGCGTGGCGGCGAAATGAGCGCCCGCCGCGCCGATCACCACGCCGACCGCCCCGCCGATGGTCGCCAGCGTCGTCGCCTCGATCAGGAATTGCGCGCGGATATCGCGCGGCCGCGCACCCACGGCGAGCCTAAGGCCGATCTCGCGCGTGCGCTCGGTCACCGAAACCAGCATGATGTTCATGATGCCGATGCCGCCGACCAGCAGCGAAACCGTGGCGACCGCGGCCAAGAGGAAGGCAAGGGTGCGCGACGAGGCGTCGCGCGTGGCCGCGATCTCGCTCAGGTTGCGCATCCAAAAATCGTCGTCCTGGCTGGCTTGCAGCCGGTGGCGCTGGCGCAGCAGGTCCTTGATCTGCGCCTGGGCCAGGTCCATGTCCTCGCCGTCACGGATCTTCAGCAGGATCGAGCCAACGGCACGCGCGTTGGCTTGGCTCGACCCCAGCACCCGGCGCTTGGCGGTGGTCAGTGGGATCAAGATGGTGTCGTCCTGGTCCTGGCCGTTCATGCTCTGGCCCTTGCGCTCCAACAGGCCGATCACCGTCAGCGGCACGTTGCGCACGCGGATTTCGCTGCCCAGCGCCCCGCCGTCGGGAAACAGGTTGGTGGCGACGGTTTCGCCCAAGAGCGCCACCTTGCCCGCGCCCGCGGCTTCTTCGGGCAGGAACATGCGGCCATCCGACAGGTTCCATTCCCGCGCGTCGAGGAACCCGTTGCCGACGCCGATTACCACCGTCGACCAGTTGAGCCCCCCGGCCACGACCTGCGAGGTGCCGCGCACCGTGGGGATGGCGAGCTGCACCGCGCCGATCTCGCGCTCGAGCGCTGTCGCGTCGTCCTCGCTCAAGGTCTGGCGCGAGCCCGATCCCATGCGCACGCCGCCCGAGGTGACCGAGCCGGAGACGATGATGATCAGGTTCGAGCCCAGGCTGCGGATCTGGTCCATCACCCGCTCGCGCGCGCCGGTGCCGACGGCCACCATCGCCACCACCGACGCCACGCCGATGATGATGCCGAGCATGGTCAGGATGCTGCGCATCAGATTGGCGCGCAGCGCGTCCAGCGCCGAGCGTACGGCTTCGAGGTAGTTCATGCCGCTTCCCGCTCGGCCGGCAGCTCGGCCAGCAACGCCGCCGCTTCGGCCGGCGCCTGCGCGCGGTCGTCGATCAACTTGCCGTCGCGGAACCTCAGGCACCGCTTGGCGAAGCGCGCGACGTCGGGTTCGTGCGTCACCATGATCACGGTCATGCCGGCCCGGTTCAGCTCCTGGAACAGCGCCATGATTTCGAGGCTGGTGCGAGAGTCGAGTGCGCCGGTCGGTTCGTCCGCCAAAATCAGGCTGGGACCGTTGACCAGGGCGCGGGCGATCGCCACGCGTTGCTGCTGGCCGCCCGAGAGCTGGTTTGGACGGTGATGCTGGCGGTCGCCCAGGCCCACGCGGCCGAGCGCCTTCAGCGCCTTGTCGCGGCGCTGGGCGCGCGTAAGCCCGCCATAGATCATCGGCAACTCGACATTGGCAAGGGCCGTGGCGCGCGGCAGCAGGTGGAAGGACTGGAACACGAAGCCGATGCGCCGGTTGCGCAAGCCGGCCAGGCGGTCGCCGTCAAGCCGCGCCACGTCGTCGCCCGCCAGGCTGTAACTGCCCGAGGTCGGCCGGTCGAGGCAGCCGACCAGGTTCATGAAGGTGGACTTGCCCGAGCCCGACGGACCCATCACGGCCACGAACTCACCCTCGGCGATCTCGGCCGAGACGCCGCGCAGCGCGTGCACGACGTGGCCGCCCATGACGTAGTCCTTATGCAGGTCGCGGACCGAAATCAGCGCCGCGCTCATCGCGCTGCCCCTAGAACCCGAGCCTAAGGCCGCCAGGGGCGGCGGCCGACGCGGCCGGCGTCTTGGGGCCGCCGCCGATCAGAAGCTCCTGGCCGGGCTTCAAGGGGCCGCCCACCATCTCGGTGAAGGCGCCGTCGCCGATGCCGAGCCTGACCGCGATCGCCTCTGGCTTGCCGCCCGGTCCCAGCACCCACACCTGCCCGGCGGTCGAGGCCGCGGTGCGCGCCTGCTGCAGCTCGCGAAAGCGCGGGCGCTGCTCGTCGGTCAGCGCTTGCGCCACGCGCTGGCCGATGTTCCGGCGCAGCGCCACGGCGCGCGCGCGGCGCGCGTCCGGCTCGAGGCTCGACTTGCCGAGTTCGGCGAACTGGCTCTTGCCTTCCTCGACGATCGCGCCGATCTGCTTCTGCTGCTCGGGGCTCAGCTTCAGCTCTTCGGTCAGCGTCTTCAGCATGGTGTCCAGATTGGCCCAGCCGCGCCCGCCCTGCTGTCCGCCGCCGGTCGTGCCGGCCACGCCCAGAACGCCGCCCGCTCCCTGCGGCGCGCCTTCGGCCTGCGCGCCGGCCGGGCGCCAGCGCAAAGCGGCGTTCGGCCGCTTGATCGCGCCGTCGCGGCTGTCGGCGACGATGCGCGCGGTCGCGGTCATGCCGGGCAAAAGCTTGCGCTGCTGGTTGTCGGCGGCGAGCACCACGACGTAGGTGCCGACGTTGGAGACGGTTTGCGGCGCCAGCCTGATCTGCTTCACTTCGCCGCGGAACGTGTCGCCGGGATGCGCGGTCACGGTGAAGGCCACGGGCTGGCCCACGCGCACGCGGCCGATATCGGCCTCGTCGACCGAGGCATAGACTTCCATGCGCCTGAGGTCCTCGGCGATGGTGAAAATGGTCGGCGCTTGCAGGCTGGCGGCCACGGTCTGGCCCACGTCCACCGCGCGCTGCACCACCACGCCGTCGATCGGCGAGCGGATCTCGCTGCGCTCCAGGTCCACCTTCACCTGCTGCACGGCGGCCTCGCGCTGCGCCACGGTGGCGACGGCGTTGTCGATCTGCGCCTCGGCCACGCGCGCCAGCGCCTGCGAGGCGGCGAGCTGCGCCTCGGCCGACGCCAGTTGCGCCTGTGCGGCGGCGAGGTTGGCCTTGGCGGTGTCGCGCGCGGCGCGGGTCTTATCGGCGTCGGCCTGGGTCACCACGCCCTTGGGCAACAGCTCCTGCTTGCGCTTGTCGTCGCGCTCGGCGTCCTTCAGCGCCACGTCGGCGCGCACGGCCTGCGCGCGCATGTTGGCGATCGCGGCGCGCGAATTTTCCACGTCGGCCTTGGCGCGCTCGGCCGCCGCCTTTTGCTGCATCACCTGGGCCTTAGAAGCTTCCCGGTCGGCTTGCGCCTGGGCCAGCCGCGCCTTGATCTGGTCCTGGTCCAGCCGCGCGATCACCTGGCCCGCCTTCACCTCGCTGTTGAAGTCGGCCATCAGTTCCTTGATCTGGCCCGAGAGCTGCGAGCCGACCAGCACGGTGGTCACGGCGTTGAGCGTGCCGGTGGTGCTGACGGCGCTGACGATGGTTCCCTGCTCGACCCTGGCGGTGCGGTATTGGGTCGAGCCTTCCTGCCCGTTGTCGAAGACATAGGCCGCGGTGGCGGCCACGGCCAGCACGGCGACCACGGCGGGGACTAGGACGACACGGCGCATGAACGGCGTTCCTGGCTCGGGGTATGACGGCCGGTTTCCTTAATATACACGGGGATAGGCCCCGGTTCCTGCGCGCTCCGGCGGGGAGGGGGCAAGGCCGCTCCAGGCCATGCCGGGCCGCCGTCTCGAGCCCGCTTGTCCTTCCCTTGACGGGAAGGTTCTATATGGCGCTCGGTAGGGACAGCAGGACGACGATGCGCTGGATATTGGCCTTTTTGTGGCGGTCGCGGTCGTAGCGGCTCCGATGGCGGCGCCGGTCGGCGCCGCGGCTGCGTCGATTTCCGCCGATGGCGGCGAGAAGCCCGAGAAGCCCTGTTCCTGCGACAAGACCGGCGGGAATTGCAGCAATGTCACGGTCTGCGCGTTCGGCTGTTTCGTCGACATTCCCGCCGCCGTGGCTTCCAAGCACGCCGCCGCGCCGTGGCGCGCCACGGCTTCCTGGTGCCATGATCGCGTACAAGCGGCGCTCGCCATTCCCCCGCCGCTTTTCCCTCCCCGCAGCTGACCGTTCAAGGCGGCCGGCCCCGCTAGCCGGGGCTGGGCTCGCCTAGCGTCCGCGCGCGGCGCTCGAAGCCGGCCGCCGGTCGCATTCCATCGTCGAAACGAAACGTCGCCCCGGGTCGGGGGCGAAGCGCCCATCGGGGCAGGCGGTTTACATGCGGAACATTTGGATCGCGGCGATCATCGCCGCCGCCGGCGGCATCGCGGGATATCGCGCTGGCGCCGCGTTTCGACGGCTTCATCGAGGATCTGTTCGTCGACGCGAACGAGCAGTTCGCGCGCGAAGGCGAGCCGCCGGTTGAGCGTGCTACGCTCGAAGCCAACTGGCTTTACCTGGGGGAACAACATGATGCCCTTCGCATTGCGCGCGTGGCCGCGCTCGGTCCTTGCGGCGCCGGCTACGGCCATGGCTGGCGCGAGTGTCGGGGCGAGGCGATGATCAAGAGCGCCGACCGGGCCATCGCGGGCGCGTTCGGCCGGCGCATCATCCGCGGCGTGCTCGGGTCGATCCTGAAGTAGCGGACCGCGGATCGCGAGTTGACCTTCCAGCCGCTGGAAGCCATTCTATCCCACCGGAATGGCGTTCGAGGCGGCAATGCGCGCGGTTATGGCCCTGCTGGTGGCGTTGGCGTTGATCGCGGTGCCGATGGGAGTCCCCATCGCGGCCGCGGCGTCCGGCGTCATGGCTGCTGGGGGGTGCGATTGCGTCGGGAAGAGCCCGGTCGGCGGCAGCCCGCCGTGCCAGGATGAATGCGCCGCCACGGTCACGGTGATTCTGCCCGAGCCGCCGATACCGGCAAGTCCGCTTAGCCCTGTCTTTGTCCAGCGGCCCAGTCAGCAAGTCACCGGGCACAACGTGCCGCCGGACATACGTCCTCCAGCCTCTCAAAGCTTGGTCTAGCAACAGGCCGCTCTCAACTGGCGGCCGGATTGCGGCGTTGCGCCTCGATCGAGGTGAACCGCCGGAGACATGGCTATGGGAGTCACACCTATGCGTATCGATCATGGACGCTTGCTATGGGCGGCATTGGCGTTGGTCGCTGGCGCCCTCGATGCCAACGCGGGTGGCGATCCGGAAGCCGGTGCCCGCGTGTATGGCAACTGCGCCGCCTGCCACTCGTTGGAGCCGGGCCGGCATATGACCGGCCCCAGCCTCGCCGAGCTCTGGGGACGAAAGGCCGGCGGCCTACCCGATTTCCAGCGCTATTCGCCCGCGATGAAATCGGCTGGGGTGGTCTGGAACGAAGCGACGTTAGACGAGTGGCTCGCCGATCCTCGCAAAGCGGTACCGGGCAATCGAATGACGTTCGCGGGCATCAAGGATGCGAAGGCGCGCGCCGACCTGATCGCGTTCCTTGCCCAGGCCACAGCGAAAGGCGCGAAGCCGCAGGTGGCGCATGGCGGCGGCATGGGCGGAATGATGGGCCGCAGCGGCCCTACGAACCTGAAGAACGCAGGCCAGGAAAGTCAGGTCACCGCAGTGACGTATTGCCGCGAGACGTACCATGTCACGACCGCCGCCGGCGAAACGCACGACTTCTGGGAGTTCAACCTGCGCTTCAAGACCGATTCGAGCCCCCTCGGCCCGCCGGCCGGAAAGCCGGTGCTGGCCGGCGCCGGAATGATGGGCGACCGCGCCTCGATCATCTTCACGGCGCCCGCCGAGATCAGCGCGTTCATCAAGCCCGGCTGTTAACCGTGCGGATGGAGATCGCGATGCGCCCGAAAACCTTCGCCTCAATGATCGCCGTGGCCGGCGGAGCGGCAGTCGTGACGATCGGGCTGGCTATTCTCCTCTACATGCTTCTCCAGCCGGTCGCAGGCGACGTCAAGTTTTCGGCCGATGCGGGGGACGAGGCGCAAGTAGCATTGGGCGCACAGGCCTATGCGGCGCACTGCGCGAGCTGCCACGGCGATCGGTTGCAAGGCCAGCCGGACTGGCAGTCGCGCAAGCCCGACGGCAAGCTGCCGGCGCCGCCGCACGACGCCACGGGGCATACGTGGCACCACGCCGACCAGCAGCTGTTCAAGATCACCAAGTACGGCCTCGAACCCTATGCGCCCGCCGGATACAAGAGCGACATGCCCGCATTCAAGGGAATCCTGAGCGACCGGCAAATTGCGGCGGTGCTGGCGTATATCAAGAAGTCCTGGCTGCGTGAAATCCGCGAACGCCAGGCGCGCATCAACGACGGGGCTCAAAAATGATCTGCGGATCCGCAACCCCCGCAATCGGTCTCGTGGCCGTGCCGGCCATCATCGTTTTGCTCACGGCGTCTGGGCCGGTGGCGGGACACACGTTGCACGAGTTGGAAAAGCAGCTTGCCGGCCGCGAGGCATATCTCGAAGTAGTCAACCGGCCCGCACCCGCTCTCACCCTGAAAGACGGCGCCGGCACGATCACTGCGCTGGCCGACTTGCGCAGCAAAGTCGTGGTGTTGTGGTTCGTCCAAGCCGGCTGCAGGGACTTCTGCCCCCTGCACACCGAGGCAGTCGCAAGAATCCAGGCGAAGGTCAACCGCACGCCGATGCGCGAGCTGGTCCGGTTCGTCGCCATCACAACGGATCCCGAGCGCGATTCGCCCGACATCTTGCGCGCTTATGGACCGGCCCATGGTCTGGAGACAGAGAACTTTACGTTTCTCACGAGCGGCGCGGACAGGCCCGGCGACACGCGGGCCCTTGCGGCGGCATTCGGCTTGAAATTCACGCCCACGAACGACGGCCAGCAGATGCACGGCGTGGTGACGCACGTGATCGACAAGAGCGGCAACGTGCGCGCACGGGTTCACGGCTTGAAATTCGACCCGGTCAACGTGCTTCTTTACGTGAATGCGTTAACCAACGACTATCATTGACGCGGCAGCGCATACGATGACAGGGCTTGCTCGATCAGCACCAGAGGCGGCGTTGGCGGCCAAGCACCAACGTTCCAGTCGCTGGAAACATGGCTGCGGGCCCATCGGATGCCGCGGATTTGACTTCACAGGTTCTGGAAGCTGCCGTATTTAGGATCAACGTCCAGTCGCAGGTTGGTTTAAGCCGCAATGCGCAGAGTTGTTGCACTCCTGGTGGCATTGGCAGTGATTGCGGCCCCGATGGCATTTCCCATCGCGGCCGCGGCCATGTCCATTGCGGCCGCCGCCAGTGCGGATGGCGGCGAGAAGCCCGAGAAGCCCTGTTCCTGCGACAAGACCGGCGGGAATTGCAGCAATGTCACGGTCTGCGCGTTCGGCTGTTTCGTCGACATTC
>JBQTIS010000474.1:0-12816 GCA_052387895.1 Rhodospirillales bacterium
TCGGCCGCGGCGCAAAAGCCCGTCACTGCCGCTTGTCGAGCCAGTCCAACGCGGCCCGCATCATGGCCCTCAGCGCCGGGCGCAGGGCCTTGGCGCGCGCCTCGTCGAAGCGAAAGGACGGCCTGCCATCCATATAGGTCGCCTGGCTCAATTCGAGCTGAACGGCGTGGATGCCCTTGTCCGGCCTGCCGTAATTGCGCGTGATGTAGCCGCCGACATAGCGCCCGTTCAGGACCGACGAGTAGCCCGGGAACGGCCGCGCTGCCGCCAGCACCGCCTCGCCCATGCCCGCGCCGCAGCTCGTACCCCGCGCCGTGCCTATGTTGTGGTCGGGCAACCGCCCATCGAACAGGCGCGGAATCACCGGGGCGATGGAATGCGCGTCCCACAGCAGCGCGCGGCCGTGCCGCGCCTGGATGCGCTGCAACTCTGCCGCGATGGCGTCGTGATAGGGCTGCCAATATTCGACGCGCCGCGTCGCGATCTCGGCATCATCGGGAGTTGGGCCGCGATAGACCGGCGCGCCGTCGAACAGCTCGACCGGACAAAGCCCGGTGCCAGCCTGGCCGGGATAAAGGCTGGCGCCGTCGGGCGGCCGGTTGAGGTCGATCACCAGGCGCGACCAGCGCGCGACCAGCACCGTGGCGTCGAGGTCGGCGAGGAAATCGTAGAGTCGGTCGACATGCCAATCCGTATCGGGCAAGGCGCGCGCCTGATCGGTCAGACGCGCCGCGATCGCCGCCGGCAGGGCGGTGCCGACATGCGGCATGCTGACCAGCAGCTTTCCGCCGCGGCGGACGAGCGAGAATGCTCCCGTCATATCGCGCCGACGACGATCTCGCCCGCGCGCAGCACGGCGGCGGCGGGATTCGCCCCGATCCAATACGCAAGCTCGGCCGGACGCTCGATGTCCCACAGCGCCAGATCTGCGCGCTTGCCCGGCTCAAGCGTGCCGAACTCCCGGCCCAAGCCCAACGCCCGCGCCGCGTTGACGGTCGCGCCGCGCAGCGCCTCTTCCGGCGTCAAGCGGAACAGCGTGCAGGCCATGTTCAGCATCAGCAGCAGCGACTGAGCCGGCGATGAGCCCGGATTGCAATCACCGGCCACAGCGATCGGCACGCCATGGCGGCGCAGCAGATCGACCGGCGGCACTTTGGTTTCATGCAGCGCGTAGAACGCGCCGGGCAGCAGCACGGCCACCGTGCCCGCCTGGCGCATCGCCATGGCGCCCTCTTCGTCCAGGTGCTCGAGATGGTCGGCGGACAGGGCGCCGTACCGTGCGGCCAGCGCCGCGCCGTGCCGGTTCGACAGCTGCTCGGCATGCAGCTTTATCGGCAGCTTGTGCCGCTTGGCCGCCGCGAACACGCGTTCGACCTGCGCCGGGGTGAATGCGATAGTCTCGCAGAACGCGTCCACCGCGTCGGCCAGGCCCTCACGCGCCGTCGCCGGGATGATTTGGTCGCAAACAAGGTCGACATAGGCGTCGGCGCGATCCTGGTATTCCGGCGGCACGGCATGGGCGGCAAGGCAGGTCGTCATCACCGTGACGGGAAGCTCGCGGCCAATACGCCGCGCCGTTCGCAACTGTTTCAGTTCGTTGTCCAGGTCCAACCCGTAGCCGGATTTTATCTCGACGACCGTCACGCCTTCCGTCAGCAGTCGCCGGACGCGCCGCGTCGCCGAGGCCGCCAGTTCGTCCTCGCTGGCCGCGCGCGTGGCTTTGACTGTGGAAAGAATGCCGCCGCCGGCCCGCGCGATCTCCTCATAGGTCGCGCCTTTGAGCCGCAACTCGAACTCGTGCGAACGGTCGCCGCCGAACACGATATGGGTGTGGCAGTCTATCAGGGCGGGCGTGATCCAGCGCCCCCGGCATTTGACGACGCGATCGGCGCCCGGCGCGTCGGCGGCGGGACCGGCCCAGGCGATCCGGCCGTCCGCGACCAGAACGGCGCCGCGCTCGACCGCGCCCCAGCCCTGCCCCGCAAGGGTCGCCAGGCGCGCGTCGATATAAAGCGTGGCGGTCATGAACCGAGCGACGGCAGTTTCAGCCCATGCTCGCGGGCGCAAGCCACGGCGATGTCGTAGCCCGCGTCGGCGTGGCGCATGACGCCCGAGGCCGGGTCGTTGGTCAGCACCCGCTCCAGCCGCCGCGCCGCCTCCTTGGTGCCGTCGCACACGATCACCATCCCCGCGTGCTGCGAATAGCCCATGCCCACGCCGCCGCCGTGATGGATGCTGACCCAGGTAGCGCCGCCGGCGCAATTGAGCAGCGCGTTGAGCAGCGGCCAGTCCGACACCGCGTCCGAGCCGTCGCGCATCGCCTCGGTCTCGCGGTTGGGGCTGGCGACCGAGCCGGAATCGAGATGGTCGCGCCCGATCACGATCGGCGCCTTCAGCTCGCCCTTCGCCACCATCTCGTTGAAGGCGAGCCCGAGCCGCGCGCGGTCGCCCAGCCCCACCCAGCAGATGCGCGCGGGCAGGCCCTGGAACGCGATGCGCTCGCGCGCCATGTCCAGCCAATTGTGCAGATGCGGATCGTCGGGGATGAGCTGCTTCACCCGCGCGTCGGTGCGGTAGATGTCCTCGGGTTCGCCCGACAGCGCCGCCCAGCGGAACGGCCCGACGCCGCGGCAGAACAGCGGCCTGATATAGGCCGGCACGAAGCCCGGGAAATCGAACGCGTCGGCGACGCCCTCGTCCTTGGCCATGGCGCGGATGTTGTTGCCGTAGTCCAGCGTAGGCACGCCCATGCGGTGCAGCGACAGCATCGCGCGCACGTGCACGGCCATCGAATGCTTGGCGGCCTTGACCACCCCCTGCGGATCGCTGCGCCGCCTCTCCTCGGCTTCGGCCAGGGTCCAGCCCGCGGGCAGATAGCCGTTCAAGGGATCGTGCGCGCTGGTCTGGTCGGTTACGACGTCGGGCCGGTAGCGCGGATCGGCCCTCGCTTTTTCAGCGATCAGCGGGAATATTTCCGCCGCGTTGCCAAGCAACCCGACCGACACCGCCCGGTTCTCGGCATGGGCGGCGCGGATGATGTCCAGCGCCTCGTCCAGGGTCTTGGCCTCGCGGTCGAGATAGCGCGTTTCCAAGCGCCGCTTGATGCGGCTGGGCTGACATTCGACCGCCAGCAGCGAAGCTCCGGCCATGGTCGCGGCCAAGGGCTGCGCCCCGCCCATGCCGCCCAAGCCTCCGGTCAGAATCCATTTGCCGCGAAGATCGCCGCCGTAATGCCGCCTTCCGACCTCGGCGAAGGTCTCATAGGTGCCCTGGATGATCCCCTGGCTGCCGATATAGATCCAGCTCCCGGCGGTCATTTGCCCATACATCATTAGGCCCTTGGCCTCGAGCTCGCGGAAATGTTCCCAGGTGGCCCAGCGCGGCACCAGGTTGGAATTCGCGATCAGCACGCGCGGCGCGTCGGGATGCGTCTTGAACACGCCCACGGGCTTGCCCGATTGCACCAGCAGCGTCTCGTCGGCCTCAAGCGCTTTGAGACAGGCGACGATGCGGTCGAACGCGCCCCAGTCTCTCGCGGCGCGGCCGATGCCGCCATAGACCACCAGCTCGTCCGGATTTTCCGCCACGTCGGGATCGAGGTTGTTCATCAGCATCCGCAGCGGCGCCTCGGTCTGCCACGATTTGGCGTTGAGCTGGGCGCCACGGGGGCTGCGGATGACGCGGCGGTTGGCGCGATCGGCGCTCATCGGTGCTTCCCCTCCTTCACAGCGCAAGTTGCGACAGGGCCGGACCGGCAGCCTCGGCAATCCTGCCGTGCGTTACCAATTCCGCCGCGGCGGCGACGTCCGGCGCCATGAAGCGGTCGTCGCCGAGCTTCGCCACGCGGGCGCGCAAGGCGGCCTTGGCGGCTTCCAGCGGCGCGCTCGATCTGAGCGGCGCACGCAGCTCGACGCCCTGAGCGGCGGCCAGCAGTCCGATGCCGACAATGTTGGCGGCGTTCGCCGCCATGTCGCCGAGGCGCCGCGCGGCGTGCGTGGCCATCGAAACGTGGTCCTCCTGGTTGGCCGAGGTCGGCAGGCTGTCGATGCTGGCGGGCGCGGCGCGCTGCTTGTTCTCTGCCGCCAGCGCGGCGGCCGTCACCTGCGCGATCATGAAGCCCGAGTTCAAACCCGGATTGGGAGCGAGAAATGGCGGCAGTCCGCTTAGGCCCGCGTCCATCAGCAAAGCGATGCGCCGCTCCGCCAGGGAGCCGATCTCGGCCAGCGCCAACGCGAGCTGGTCGGCTGCGAACGCCACCGGCTCGGCGTGAAAATTTCCCCCGGACAGCACCTCGCCGTCCCCAGCGAATACCAGCGGATTGTCGGTCACGGCGTCGGCCTCGGTCAGCAATGTGCCGGCCGCCTGGCGCATCAGGTCGTGGCACGCGCCCATCACCTGGGGCTGGCAGCGCAGCGAGTACGGGTCCTGCACGCGCGGGCAATCCTGATGCGAAGCGCGGATGGCGCTGCCCTTCAGCAACTCGCGCAGGGCCGACGCCACGGCGCGCTGCCCGGCATGGCCGCGCAGCGCGTGGATGCGGTCGTCGAACGGCGCGTCCGAGCCCGCCGCGGCATCGACCGACAGCGCGCCGGCGACAACCGCCGCGGCGAACACGCGCTCGGCCTCGAATAACCCGGCCAACGCCAGGGCGGTGGAAACCTGCGTGCCGTTGAGCAGCGCCAGCCCCTCTTTCGGGCCGAGTTTCAGCGGCTCGAGGCCGGCCTGACGCAAGGCCGCGCCCGCGTCCGTCTCGACGCCCCGGACCCGCGCCCGGCCTACGCCCAGCAGCATGGCGCTCATATGCGCCAGCGGCGCCAGGTCGCCCGAGGCACCGACTGAGCCCTGGCCAGGGATCACCGGCAGCACGTCGGCCGCCAGCAGCCGCGCCAGCGCCTCGACCGTTTCCCAGCGCACGCCCGAGGCGCCCTGGGCCAGGGCTTCGATCTTGAGCGCCACGACCAGCCGCACGACTCGGCCGGGCAGCGGCGCGCCTACCCCCACGGCATGCGACAGCACCAAGTTCCGCTGCAACGTCGCCAGATCGGCCGCCGCGATTTTCTGCTGCGCCAGCCTGCCGAAGCCGGTGTTGACGCCATAGACCGCCGCCGCGCCTACAGCGATGCGGCCGACGAACTCGGCCGCCGCCTGGACCCGCGCGCGCGAGGATCGCGCCAGCGCCACCTCGGCGCCGCGATAGACCGCGCGCCAATCCTGCAACCCCGGCCTGCGATCTGCGGAGGCGATCTGTACCGGCATGGCTCCCCCATCGATCCGGTTTAATGTCTATAGTTGCCGCGGGCTTGTGTCTAATGCGGAGGGGCGATGCCGCTTCTGCTGCTCGAACATGCGTTGACCGGCGATGGCTGGAAGCGAAGCGTCTTGCTGGAATGGGACGCAACAGGCGACATAGTATCGCTGCGGCCGGAATCCGCGCCCGTACGCGGCGTCGAGACCGTCAGCGGCGCCGCGATCCCAGGCCTGGCCAACTTGCACAGCCACGCCTTCCAACGCGCCATCGCCGGCGTGTCGGAGTCGCTGGGCGCGGGCGGCGACACGTTCTGGACCTGGCGCCAGGCGATGTATCGCGCGGTGGAGCGGCTTACGCCGGAGAACCTCGGCGCGGTCGCGGCGCTGGCTTTCGCCGAGATGCTGGAAGGAGGCTTCACCTCGGTGGCCGAATTCCACTACATCCACAACAACCCGGACGGACGTCCCTATGCCCGACGCGCGGCGATGGCCGAGGCGGTGATCGCGGCGGCGAAGGAGACGGGCATCGGACTCACGCTGCTGCCGGTATTCTATGCCCATGGCGGCTTTGGCGGAAAGCAGCTGGAAAGCGCCCAGCGCCGTTTCGGCAGCAACCTGGACGGATTCGCCAGGCTGGCGGACGACAGCGCCGCCGCCTTGCGCGCCCTGCCCGGCTCGGCCCTCGGCATAGCACCCCATTCGCTGCGCGCCGTGGCCCCGGCGGAGCTTCGCCGTCTGGTGCAAGGCTTCGCCGGAAAGCCGTTCCACATCCACGCCGCCGAGCAGCTGCGCGAGGTCGAGGAATGCGTCGCGTCGCTGGGTCGGCGGCCGGTCGAATGGCTGCTCGACGAGATGCCGATCGACCGGGATTGGTGCCTGGTCCACTCCACGCACCTGACTGCGGAAGAGACGGCGCGACTGGCCGGAAGCGGCGCGGTCGCGGCCTTATGCCCGGTTACCGAGGCCAATCTCGGCGACGGTATTTTTCCCGCCTCGGCCTATCTGAGAGCCGGGGGACGGCTGGGCGTCGGTACGGACAGCAATATCCGCATCGACGCGGCGGAGGAGCTGCGACAGCTCGAATACTCGCAGCGCCTGCGCGACCGAGCGCGCAACGTGCTGGCGGAACAAGGCCGCTCGACCGGGCGCGTGTTGTTCGATGCGGCCGCTTCCTCGGCCGCGCAAGTGCTGGCGCGGCGCGTGGGAGCGCTCGAGCCGGGCAAGCGCGCCGATTTCCTGGTGCTGGACACCGGGCATCTGTCGATGCTCGGCCGGGCCGGCGACGCCTGGCTCGATTCCTGGATCTTCGCGGCGGGCAAGGATGCGTTGCGCGAGGTCCGGGTCGGCGGCAGGCGCGTCGTCGCCGGGGGACGGCACCGCGAAGCCGAAACCATCCGCCGGCGCTATGCCGGTGTGCTGAACCAACTGACGGGCGGCAATGCCTGACATGAACAGTTTCGACTACATCGTCGTCGGCGCGGGCTCGGCGGGATGCGTGCTCGCCAACCGCCTAACCGCCTCGGGCCGCCATAGCGTGCTGCTGTTGGAAGCGGGCCCCCCCGACCGTGATCCCTGGATTCACATTCCCATCGGCTACGCCAAATTGTTCAAGAAATCCCGCATCAACTGGCTTTACGAAACCGAGCCCGAGCCGCAGCTCAACAATCGGCGCGTTTTTCAGCCCCGCGGCAAGACGCTGGGCGGCACGTCGTCGATCAACGGCCTGGTCTATATGCGCGGCCAGCACGAGGACTACGACCACTGGCGCCAGCTTGGCAACGTGGGTTGGGGTTTCGAGGACGTGCTGCCCTATTTCAAAAGGGCGGAGAACCAGGCGCGCGGCGCCGACGCGCATCACGGCGTCGGCGGGCCGATCCATGTTTCCGATCCGACCGAGCCGCACGAATTGTGCGACGCCTTCATCGCGGCGTGTGGACAGACGGGCATTCCGCGCAATGACGACTTCAACGGCGCGGCGCAGGAAGGCGCGGGGTACTTCCAGACCACCTCGCGCGGGCGGCGGCGCTGGAGCACGGCGGTGGGCTATCTGCGCCCGGCGAAAAAGCGGCCCAACTTGAAGGTTGAGACCGAGGCGCTGGCGGCGCGCGTGCTGTTCCAAGGCCGCGAGGCCACTGGCGTGGAATACACGCAAGGCGGCCGACGCCTGGCCGCGCACGCGCGGAATGAAGTGATCCTGTCGGGCGGCGCATTCAACTCGCCGCAACTCTTGCAGCTATCGGGCGTGGGGCCGGCGGAACTGCTGCGCCGCCACGCCATCCCCGTGATCGCCGAGATACCGGGCGTGGGCGACGACTTGCAGGACCATCTCCAGGTGCGCGCGCTCTATCGCTGCACCAAGCCGATCACCGTCAACGACCAGTACAACTCGCTGCCGGGCAAGCTTGGCATCGGGCTGCGCTACATATTCCAGGGCAAGGGGCCGATGACGCTTGCAGCGGGCTATGCCGGCGCGTTCTATCGCAGCGATCCGCGCCATGCCACGCCCGACATCCAAATCCATTTCATCCTGTTCAGCGCCGACAAGCCGGGCGAAGGCCTGCATCCCTGGCCGGGTTTCACCGTGTCGATCTGCCAGTTACGGCCGGAAAGCCGGGGCTGGGTCAGGATCAAGTCGCCCGAACATGCCGCCGCGCCGGCGATCCAGCCCAACTACCTGTCGGCCGAGTTCGACCGGCGCACGATCGTCGAAGGCTTCAAACGCATGTGCGAAATCATGCGCGCGCCGGCGATGGCGCCTTATGTGGCGGAGGAAAAGTTACCCGGCCCGGAATGCATCACGGACGACCATATATTGCAACACGCCCGCGCCACCGGCATTACGATATTCCACCCCACCTCGACCTGCCGCATGGGCCACGACAAGCGTGCGGTAGTGGACGACCGGCTGAAGGTCCACGGGCTGGCCAGGCTGCGCGTGGCGGACGGCTCGGTGATGCCGACGGTTGTATCCGGCAACACCAACGCGCCGATCATCATGATCGCCGAAAAGGCCGCCGACATGATCCTGGCCGACGCCGGCGCCCCCTAGCCGCTGTTGCGCAGGCCCGCGGCGATGCCGTTGATAGTGAGGTGGATGCCCTGCACCACGCTGTCGGCCGCGTCGCCGGCGCGATGGCGCTTCAAGAGCTCGATCTGCACGTGGTTCAGCGGGTCGAGATAGGGAAAGCGGTTGCGGATCGAGCGCGCCAGCAGCGGGTTGCGGTCGAGCAGCGCCTTCTGCCCGGTGATCGCCAGCAGCGCGTCGACCGTGGCGCGCCACTCCGCGCCGAGACGCGCGAAGATCGCGGCGCCGAGGGCCTTGTCCGCAACCAGCTCGGCGTAGCGCGAGGCGATGGCAACGTCGCTTTTGGCCAGCACCATGTCCATGTTCGACAGCATGGTCTGGAAGAACGGCCATTCGTGGTACATCGCCTTCAGCGTTTCCATGCTGTCCCCGGGGCGTTGGGCGAGCCACGCCTTGACTGCCGAGCCGACGCCGTACCAGCCCGGCAGCATCAGCCGGCATTGCGCCCAGCTGAACACCCAGGGAATCGCGCGCAGATCCGCGATGCGCGTGGAGTTCTTGCGCGCGGTCGGGCGGCTGCCGATGTTCAGGTTCGCGATCTCGCCGATCACGGTCGATTCGCGGAAATAGCGCTCGAACCCCTCGGTCTCGTACACGAGGTTGCGATAGGCGCGGTAGGCGTGGGCCGAGAGCTGCTCCATCGCCGCCAGGAACTCCGGTCGCGGCCCCGCGCCGTCGGGCTCGATCAGCGTGGCTTCGAGCGTGGCGGCGGCGATGATCTCGAGGTTGCGCCGGCCGACCTCGGGGTTCGAGTATTTCGCGGCGATCACCTCGCCCTGCTCGGTCACGCGGATCGCGCCCTGCACTGCGCCACGGGGTTGGGCCAGGATCGCCTGGTAGCTGGGGCCGCCGCCGCGGCCGACCGAGCCTCCGCGGCCGTGGAACAGCCGCAGGGCCACGCTGCGGCGCTTGAATGCCTCGATCAGCGCCAGTTCCGCCTTGTACAGCTCCCAGGTCGAGGTCAGGAAGCCGCCGTCCTTGTTGCTGTCGGAGTATCCCAGCATCACTTCCTGCGCTCGGCCGCGGTTTTCCAGCAACCGCGCGTATTCCGGCAGCGCCAGCAGCTTGTCCATCACGCCGCCGCAGTTCCTCAAGTCCTCGATCGTCTCGAATAGCGGAACGATGTTGACGTCGAGCGCGCCGTCGCGCGGACGCAACAGTCCCGCCTCGCGCAGCAGCAGCGCGACCTCGAGCATGTCGGACACGCCGTCGGTTTGGGAGATGACGTAGTTCGGCACCGCCACTCGGCCGTAGCGCCGGTGCGCTGCGGCGGCCTCGGCCAGGATCGCGAGCTCGGCCTTGGTTTCCTCGGAATAGGGCAGGAACGAGGAGGCCAGCGGCCGGGCGGTCCTGAATTCCTCGCGCAGCAGCGCGACCCGCGCGTCCTCGCCCAAGCCTCGATAGCCGGTGCCGGCGCGCGCCATTTCGAACAGCTCGCCCACCACCCGCTCGTGCACGTCGGAGTTCTGGCGCAGATCGATGCCGGCGAGGTGGAACCCGAACACGTCGACCGCGCGGCGGAGATGGCGCAGCCTTCCGCGCGCGATCGGCAGCGAGCCGTTGGCGGCGAGCGAGTCGAACACGATGTCCAGATCCGCCTTCAGCTCGGCCGCCTCGGCATAGGCCGGCGCATCGCCCACCGCCGGGCGGTCGACATGGAAGCGGTCGAGTTCCCAGGCCGTGGCCGCCAGTCGCGCATAGATGCCGGAAATGGCGCGGCGATAGGGCTCGCCCTGCCGGTGCTGCGCGCGGTCCGGCGACTTCGCCGCCAGCGCGCCGAGCGCCCCGGACACCGCGACCAGCCTGTCGTCCAACGACAGCTCGCCGCCGAGCCGGTGAAGCTCCTCCAGATAAAAGCTCAGCGCCCGGCGGCTTTGCAGGCGCAGCGCCTCGCGCAGCACCTCGGCGGTCACGAACGGATTGCCGTCGCGGTCGCCGCCGATCCAGCTTCCCATGACGAAGAACGACGGCACCGCCATGCCGTCCCAGGCCGGATCGACCGCGCCGAGCCGGTCTTCGAGCTCGGCGTAGAAGCGCGGCAGCTCGCGCAGGAACACGTGGTCGTAGAAGGAAAGCCCGTTCGCTACCTCGTCCAGCACCTTAAGCCGCGTGCGGCGCAGAATGCTGGTCTGCCACAGCGTCAGCACCGCGCGGCGTAGCGCCCGGCGGTTGGCAGCCAATTCTTCGGGCGTGAGCTGCATGCGGTCGCGCTCGTCCAAGAGACGGGCGACCTCCATCTCGCGGTCGATGCCGCTCTTGCGCCGCACCTCCGTCGGGTGCGCGGTCAGCACCGGGCTGCACAGCGCGTTGGCGAAGAAGCCCTGGAGCCGAGCCCGCGAGACGCCGGAATCGCGCGCATGGGCGAGCGCATGGGCCATCGTGCCCTCGCGCGGCGCGGCGTTGGCCATGGCGTGCGCCCGGGTGCGGCGGATGTGGTGCTGATCCTCAGCGATGTTGGCGAGGTGCGAAAAGTAGCCGAAGGCGCGGATGACGACGTCCACCTGCTCCGGCGGCAGGGCGCTCAGCTCGGTGGCCAGCTCGTCGCGCGCGGCCGCGTCCGCGTCGCGGTGGAAGCGCAACGAGGTCTGGCGGATGCGCTCGACCGCGCCGAACACTGCCTCGCCTTCCTGCACGCGTAGCGTGTCGCCCAGGATGCGGCCGAGCAGCCGGATGTCGTAGCGCAGTGGAACGTCTTTTTCGGGAATGTCCACCAAGCCCATCCCGATTCCACTAGGGCCTGGACCGACGCGATGCAAGCGCCGGGCCGGCCGAGGAAGCGCGGAATGCGAAGCGGGGTGGCGGTGGCGTGCAGGCACACCATTGGAAACAGCTCTTTATAGCGGGTTACGGCCAAATTCCACTAGCTACCCGCATTCCCACGCACGGTGCCTGCGTTGAACCTCGGTCTGGGCTTCATCGGCTTTGAGATTGGTAAATTGAATGGAACCAAGTCACGCGGGCTAGAAATCCAGCCTGTCACGGATTGCGTCGATGCCTGCCCGCGCGCAGGCTTGGTCGGCTTCGCCGCCGGGAGCACCCGAAACCCCGACCGCGCCGACCAACACGCCGGCGGACTCCACGGCCACTCCGCCGCCGAGGGCCACGACGCCCGGCAGATTGCGCAGGCCGGCTTGCGGCAGTCCGGGCTGGCTCATGGCAACGAGCTCGGCGGTGCTCATGCGGAAAGTAACCGCAGTCCACGCCTTGCCCACGGCCGTCGATGGCGTGTGTGGGCCCGCGAATCGGTCGCGTACTACGACTTGGGTCACGCCGAAACGGTCGACAACCGCGACAGCAACCTGGAAATCGTTCTTCCGGCAATTGGCTAGCGTGGCGCGAGCGAGTTCAAGCGCGACCTCGGGGCTCAAGGTTTTGTGGGTGACGAGCGGCTCCTGCGCCGCGGATGGAAATGCCGTCGCGACCGACAACAAAAACACAACCAGTTTGGACATAAGGCTCATGGCCTACCTCTTCTTTCCTTCACCGTCGAACTGCCTTAAAAAAGCGATAAGGTCGGCAATTTCCTTATCATTCTTGATTCCAGCGAAGACCATTTTATTGCCGGGCATCGCGGCCTTTGGATCTTTAATGTAGTTGGCGAACACCTCCTCGTTCCATATGACGCCGGATTTTCTATTGGCTTCGGAATAATTGAACCCCTCGACCGATCCGGCTTTCCGGCTGAATATGCCATTGAGTTTCGGACCGACCATATTTTTCGCGGTCTGACCGATTTGGTGGCATGCCCGACACTTTGCGAACGACCTTTCCCCGGCAGCGATGTCTTCAGCAAAGGCGCTTCCAGCGTGCGACAGAAACGCGGCGATACCCAACAAAATCAAAGCCCTCATTTCTTCCTGGTTCCTTATCCCGGGAGCGGCGCAAATCCGGCTTGTGTCGGAAACCGTCACCGGCCTTCGTCTTAAGCGGCGGCGCGCTTTTTCTTCAGCCAACCTTCAGATATGCGAACCCCTTGGCCTGGAGCGCGGCGACGGTGGCGACTCCCGACGGCACGAAGCGAATGAAGTCCGCCTTTCGCACCTTTGCGCGGTCCAACTTCAGGCGCTGGAATGTGATTTCGCAGAGGTAGGCGGTCAATCCGTTTTTCGCGAGACCAGCCACGCGTTCGAACAAGGCGGGATCGATGGCCTCGCCCTTCCAGTTCGTGCCATTGAGGTCGTCCAGGAAGAACTTCACGCCCACGCTGTGAACCACGGTGATCAACTGAATCTCGAACGGGTTCGAGCCATAGACCGAATAGTGGTTGGAGATGTTGTTGAGCATTTGCGCGAAACGCGCCGGTTCACCGAAGTCGCAGTGATAGATGCACGCGACGTCCGCTTCCTTTTTGATCTCGCCGGGCTTCAACACCGTCTGCGCGATGCCCGCTCTTGTGGATACACCGGCAGCGCCAGCAGCAAGGACGGAAACAAGGGCTGTTCGGCGGTTGATCGTCGACATTGACATTCTCCCCATGGTTTTCC
>JBQTIS010000475.1:0-2124 GCA_052387895.1 Rhodospirillales bacterium
AGCCAGTTCGAAAACCGCGCCAATGCCGGCCCGGGCGGGGCCAAGACCATGCGCGGCGTCAACGCCTTCCAGCTGATCCGCTCACGGGCCGGCGAGGCCCGTCAAGGAGAAGGTCTCGGCCGCTGGCTCATCCTGACCGTGGCCCGTGCCGAAGGGGCGGGCCCACTGCCCGTCCAGCCGCGCCCTATCGCGCCGGCCCCGTCGCCGCGCCCGCCCTTCCGCTCGCCCAGGGGAAGGCGCTAACGCGGCGGCCTTGTGCTAGACTTGTCGCGGGAGATACCGAAAGGCGGCGCAAGCCATGGCCGATCCGATAAGCCTGTCCACCGTCCAGTTCCTTTCCTGGGTAGCCAGCCGCAAGCGCAGCTATGCCGAAGTGCAGGAGGCTTGGCGCAGCACGTGTCCGCGCCTGTCGGTGTGGGAGGACGCGCTGGGCGAGCATCTGGTCGAGTGCGAGCAGGCCAAGGGCAAGCCCGCCGAGGCGTGCGCCGTCACCTTGAGCGCCAAGGGCAAGGCCTTGCTGCAAGCCCATGTCGCCGCCGTGGAAAACCGGCGCCGCGCCGCGGCCGACTGACCCCCTTTTTCGCGGCCGGGCCTATCCTTGCCGCAACCCCGGGGCTGGTATAGAACGGCGGGCCGCGAAACGGGACCGGCCGGGATCGTTTGGCGCGGGCGTGGCGGAACTGGCAGACGCGCCAGATTTAGGTTCTGGTGACCAAAAGTCGTGGGGGTTCAAATCCCTCCGCCCGCACCACGCAAACGGGCAGGCGGCCGGCATCGGGGCCGGGCGCGGGCGCCGGGTAGAAAAGCTGGACTGGGGCAAGCGGGAAGCACGCGATGCAGGTGACGGAGCTGAACACGGACGGGCTGCGCCGTGAGTTCAAAATCGTATTGTCCGCCAAGGATATAGACGACAAGGTTTCCTCGCGGCTTGAAGAGATCGGCGGCTCGGTCGCGCTGCCGGGATTCCGCAAGGGCCGTGTGCCGCGCGCGCTTCTGAAAAAGCGTTTCGGGCCGTCGGTCATGGGCGAGGTGCTGGAGCGCGCGCTGAGCGACAGCTCGGCCCAGGCGATGGCCGAGCGGGGCTTGAGGCCCGCCATGCAGCCGAAGATCGAGGTCACCTCCTTCGCCGAGGGCAAGGACCTGGAATACAAGCTCGCGGTCGAGCTGATGCCCGAGGTCAAGCCGGTGGACTTCAAGTCGATCGCGCTGGAGAAGCTGGTGCCCGAGATCGGCGATGCCGAGATCGACAAGGCGATGCAGGGCATGGCCGAGGAGATGCGCAAGACCGAGAAGATCGACCCGCGCCCGGCCAAGAAGGGCGACGTGCTGGTGATCGACTTCGTCGGCAGCGTCGCCGGCAAGGAGTTCCCCGGCGGCGCCGGCAAGGACCATCACCTGGAGCTCGGCGCCAACGCCTTCGTGGCGGGGTTCGAGGGCCAGCTGATCGGCAAGCAGCCGGGCGACGCCTGCGCCGTCAAGATCGTGTTCCCGGCGGAGTACGTGAACAAGGACCTGGCGGGCAAGCCGGCCGAGTTCCAGGTCACGGTCAAGGAGTTGCGCGAGCGGGTGAAGGTCAAGCCGGACGAGGAATTCGCCAAGTCCCTGGGACTGGAGTCGCTGGCCAAGCTGCGCGAGGCGATGAAGGGCAAGCTCGAGCGCGACTACGCGGGCCTCGCGCGCATGAAGCTCAAGCGCACGCTGCTGGACCAGCTGGCCGACGCGCACAGCTTCGGCGTGCCGCCGGGCATGGTCGAGGCCGAATTCGAGGCGATCTGGAAGCAGGTCGAGGAAGCCAAGCAGAAGAACGAGCTCGATCCCGAGGAAAAAACCAAGAGCGACGACGAGCTGAAGAAGGACTACCGCGGCATCGCCGACCGGCGCGTGCGCCTGGCCCTGCTGCTGTCGGAGATCGGCCGGCAGAACAACATCCAGGTCGCCCAGGAAGAGTTGAACCGCGCGGCGGTCGAGGAAGCCCGCCGCTATCCCGGCCAGGAGCAGAAGGTGCTGGAGCTGTTCAAGAACGACAGCCAGGCCCAGGCGAGGCTGCGCGCGCCGCTGTTCGAGGAGAAGGTGATCGACTTCATCCTCGAGATGGCCCAGGTGAAGGAAAAGCGCCTGCCGCCG
>JBQTIS010000476.1:0-17105 GCA_052387895.1 Rhodospirillales bacterium
GCGGCCTACCCCGCGCGGTAGCCGGTTGGCGACCAGCCGGTCGAGCATCGCCTCGGCGCTGGGACCCGAGACTTCGTACTTGGAGAAGCCGGTCAGGTCTTGCAGGCCCACGCGCTCGCGCACCGCGCGCGCCTCTTCGCGCGCCGGCTCGAAGAAATTGCCCCGGCGGAAGCTGAGGATGTCCTTCCGCGGCGTTCCCTTGGGCGCGAACCAGTTCGGCCTTTCCCAGCCGAATTTTTGGCCCCATACCGCGCCCAGGGCATTGAGGCGGTCGTAGATCGGCCCGGTCTTGGCGGGACGGGCCCCCGGCCGCTCCTCCAGCGGATAATGCAGCACGTACATGTGCGCGTAAGTCTCTTCGTTCTTGATCTTGGCGTAGCGCTTGTTGGCGAAGGCGCCGAAACGGCGCGGGTCGACGTCCCAGGGGTCGATCGGCGGCTCGCCGCCCACGATCCATTCCGCGATCAGCTTGCCGGCCCCGCCGGCCTGTGTGATGCCGAAGCTGAAACCCTCGCACAGCCAATAGTTCCTGAGGCCCGGGGCCGGGCCGATCAACGGGCTGCCGTCGGGCGTGTAGGGAATCGGGCCGTTGACGCAGTTCTTGATGCCGACCCTGGCCAGCGCCGGCACGCGGCGCATTGCGGCGTCGATATGCGCTTGAAGGCGGTCGAGATCGGGCGGGAGAAGTTCCTGGCCGAAGGCATCGGGCACGCCGTCGGTTCCCCAGCACGGCGCGTTGTTCTCGTACGGGCCCACAATCAGGCCCTGGCGCTCCTCGCGCAGGTAGTCCGAGGCGACGCTGTCGCGCAGCACCGGCATCTCGGGCAGGCCCCTGGCCTTGCGCTCGACAAGCTCCTGGCAGGGCTCGGTGACGATGTACTGGTGCTCGACCGCGATCACCGGAATGTCGAGCCCGACCATGGCCGCCACCTGGCGCGCCCACGAGCCGGTGGCGGTGACCACGTGCTCGCAGGCGATTTCGCCCTTGTCGGTCTCGACGGACCAATCGCCCGACGGCTTTTGCCGAATCGCGGTCGCCTTGGTCTGGCGGTTGAGTTCGGCGCCGCGGCCGCGCGCGGCCTTGGCCAGCGCCATGGTGACGTCCGCGGGCGCGGCATGGCCGTCCTGGGGATGGAACAGCGCGCCGACCACGTCGCCCATCTCGCAGATCGGCCACAGCTCTTTCGCGCGCTTGGCGTCGATCACCTGGAACGGCACGCCAATGGTGTTGGCGATGCTGCAATAGCGGTGGAACTCGTCCATCCGCTCCTTGCTTTCGGCCAGGCGCATGTTGCCGGTCGAGTGGAAGCCGACGTTCTGGCCGGTCTCGGCCTCGAGCGACTTGTAGAGATCGACCGAATATTTGTGGATCTGGCCGATCGCGTAGCTCATGGTGAACAGCGGCAACAGGCCGGCCGCGTGCCAGGTCGAACCCGCGGTCAGCTCGTTCTTCTCCACCAGCACCACGTCGTTCCAGCCGAACTTGGTGAGGTGATAGGCGATCGACACGCCGACGATGCCGCCGCCCACGATCACCACGCGCGCCTGCGATTTCATGTCGGAATGTCCTCTGCTTCGGCCCCAGGTATGCGCCGGCCGAGTAGCGCCCGCCTAGCCCGCCATAGGCTATAGGAACACCGCCGCCCGCTTGTCAAAGCGCGACATGGGGCGTCAGGACGCCGCCGCCTCCCCGAACTTCCAGTCCCGGCCCGGGGCGGCGGCCAGCAGCGTGCGGGTGTAGTCCTGCTTCGGCCGGGCGAACAGCTCGGCGGTCGGGCCCTCCTCGACCACCGCGCCGCCGCGCATCACGACAACCCGGTCGCACACCCTGGCCGCCACCCGCAGGTCGTGGGTGATGAATAGGATCGCCAAGTCGAGGCGCTTGCGCACGTCCTCGATCAGGTCCAGCACCTGCGCCTGGACCGAGACGTCGAGCGCCGAGACCGGCTCGTCGGCGATCAGAAGCTCGGGCTCCATCGCCAGCGCGCGGGCGATGCAGATGCGCTGGCGCTGGCCGCCGGAGAACTGGTGCGGATAACGGTCGAGCGCCGCCTCGTCGAGCCCGACGAGCTTGAGCAGCCGGCGCGCTCGGTCCAGAGCGTCCTTGCGCGGCACGCCGTAGTTCATCGGCCCCTCGACCAGCGACTGGCGCACGGTGCGCCTGGGGTTGAGCGAACGGTAGGGGTCCTGGAAGATCACCTGCACCTTGCGGCGGAACGGCACCAGGCGCGCATGGGACAGGCGCGCGATGTCTTGGCCCGCCAGCGTGACGGTCCCGGCGGTGGGATCGACCAGGCGGGCGATGCAGCGCGCGACCGTGGACTTGCCCGCGCCCGATTCGCCGACGATGCCCAGCGTCTCGCCCCGGCGTACGGCGATGGTGACGTCGCGCGCGGCGTGCACGGTGCGCGGTATCCTCAGCCACCCGCCCTCGGTGTAGGTCTTGGCGAGGCCTTCCGTGCTCACCACGACCGGCCGGTCGGCGAGCGGCCTGCGCGGCGGCGGGATCATCCCGGGCACCGCCGCGATCAGCATGCGCGTATAGGCCGCGCGCGGGCGCCGCAGCACCTCTTCGGTGGCGCCGTATTCCACCAGCCTGCCGTGCTGCATCACCGCCACGCGGTCGGCGATCTCGGCCACCACGCCGAAATCGTGCGTGATGAACAGCACCCCCGTGCCGAAGCGCGCCTGCAGGTCCTTGATCAGCGCCAGGATCTGCGCCTGGGTGGTGACGTCGAGCGCCGTGGTGGGCTCGTCGGCGATCACCAGCACCGGCTCCAACGCGAGCGCCATGGCGATGACGATGCGCTGGCGCTGTCCGCCCGAGAGCTGGTGCGGATAGGCGCCGAGCAGCCGCTCGGGATCGTCCAGCCGGACTTCCCGCATGATCGCGAGGATGCGCGCGCGCCGCGCCTGAGGGTCGAGCCTGGTGTGGGCGCGCAGCACTTCGTCGATCTGCTCGCCGCAACCGAGCACCGGGTTCAGCGCCGTCATCGGCTCCTGGAAGATCATCGACATGCGCGTGCAGCGCAGCTCGCGCAGGCGCTGGGGCGTGGCCTTCAGCACGTCCTCGCCCTCGAGCAGCACCTCGCCGGCGACGGTGCTCAGGCCCCGGGGCAACAGGCCCATCACGGCATAGGCGGTGACCGACTTGCCCGAGCCCGATTCGCCGACGATGCAGACGATCTCGCGTTGGCGCACCTCGACGTTCAATCCCTCGACCGCGAGCGTGCGCTCGGCGTCGCGCGGCAGCGAAACGCTGAGGCCCCTGATCTCCAGGATCGGGCGGTCGGCGTTCATGGCGTTACAGCCGCTTCGCCATACGCGGGTCGAGCGTGTCGCGCAGGCCGTCGCCTACGATGTTGATCGCCAGCACCGTCAGCGACAGGAAGATGCCGGGGAACAGGATATTGTGCGGATAGACGCGGAACAGCGCGCGCCCCTCCGCCATGATGTTGCCCCAGGTCGGAATCTCGGGCGGGATGCCGATGCCGAGGAAGCTGAGGATCGCCTCGACCAGGATGGCGCTGGCGCAGATGAAGGTGGCCTGCACGATCAGCGGCGCCACGGTGTTGGGCATGACATGGCGCAGCAGGATCAGCGGCGTCGGCGTGCCTAGCGCGACGGCGGCCTCGACATAGGGCTCCTCGCGGATGCTGAGCACCAGCGAGCGAACCAGGCGCACCACGCGCGGGATTTCCGGAACCGCGACCGCCAGCATCACGGTGCCCAGCCCCGCGCCCCACAGGGATACCAGCGCGATAGCGAGCAGGATGCCGGGGATCGCCATCACCCCGTCCATAAAGCGCATGACGATTCCGTCGACCCAGCGCACATAGCCGGCGACCAGGCCGGCGACGAGGCCGATGGCGACGCTGACGGCCGCCGCCGCCACGCCCACGATCAGCGACACGCGCGTGCCGTAGATCACGCGGCTGTAGACGTCGCGGCCCAGGCTGTCGGTGCCCATCCAGGCCTGGCGCTGGATGCGCATGCCGTCGGGCTGGCGGGCAGAGATTTCGGCGCCCGGGGTGCGGTTGCGCGCGGACGGGTCGATTGCCGACGGACTGACCGTGCCTAGAACCGGCGCGAGCAGCGCCACCGCCAGCATGAAGACGAGAATGAACCCGCCCGCGATCACGCCCGGGCTGCGGCCCATGCGCCGCAACGCCGACCGGCGGCGGGGCGCGGCCCCGGCTTCGGCCGGGAGCGTTTCGCCCAGCGCGCTCAATACCGGATCCTCGGGTCGAGGAACACGTAGCTGACGTCGACCAGGAGATTGATCAGCACGTACACGAACGAAAACAGCAGCACCACCGCCTGGATGGTGGGATAGTCGCGCGCCAGCACCGCGTCGACCACCAGCCGCCCGATGCCGGGAATTCCGTACACGCTTTCCGTCACGACCACGCCGCCGATCAAGAGCGCCACGCCGATGCCGATGACGGTGACGATCGGCACGGCCGCCGCGCGCAGGCCGTGATGCACCAGCACCTGGCGGTTCGAGAGGCCCTTGGCGCGGGCGGTGCGGATATAGTCCTCGCCCAGGACCTCCAGCATCGCGGCGCGGGTGATGCGCGCGATCAGCGCGACATAGATGACCGAGAGCGTGCAGGCCGGCAGAATCAGCCGCTGGATGAAGTCCCAGAAGCCCTGGGTGATGGAGCGGTAGCCCTGGACCGGCAGCCAACCCAGCTCGATGGCGAAGACGTAGATCAGCAGATAGCCGATCACGAACACCGGTATGGAAAAGCCCGCCACCGACAGCGCCATGACCGCGCGGTCGATCCAGGTGTCGTGCTTCCACGCCGCCAGCACGCCCAAAGGCACCGCGATCGCCACCGACAGAAGGATGGTCGCCGCCGCCAGCGCCAGGGTCGGCTCGATCCGCTGCTTGATCAGGTCGGTGACGGTCTTCTTGAAGAAGAACGATTCGCCCAGATCGCCTTGCAGCAGTTTGCCGGTCCAGATGCCGATCTGGACCAGCAGCGGCCGGTCGAGTCCCAGCTTCTCGCGGATCTGGGCCACCTGCTCGGCGTTGGCGTTGTCGCCGGCGATGATCGCCGCCGGGTCGGCGGGGGTGAGCCTGAGCATCAGGAACACGAACACCGCCACCATCGCCAGTACGGGAATGGCGGCGAGCGCGCGGCGGGCGAGGAAGGCGAGCATGATCGCGCCCGGCGCTATGCGACCCGATTCCTTCTAGCCGTCATGGCCGCCCCCGGACTTGATCCGGGAGTGTCCCGGCCATCCACGTCGACCGGCGCGCCCGGCGGACCGACGTGGATGCCCGGGGCGCGGCTTGCCTCGCTCGCCGGCCCGGGCATGACGACAAGGGGAATCAAGTGCAGGCCGTCATTTCTTCGTCACGTTCCAGAACACCGGCGCCGGGGTGGTCGGGAGGCCGGCCACCGCCGCCTTGCGGACCGCGGCGGGCTGGTACCACTGGCCCAGATAGATATGCGTGCCAACCTGCAGCACGCGCTCCTGCACCTGCTCGGCCAGCGCCTTCTGCTTGGCCGGATCGGTTTCCTTGGCGAAGGCGTCGCGCAGCTTTTCCAGCTTCTCGTCGCACGGCCAGCCGAACATGGCCTTGTCGCAGGCCGCGTTCGAGAAGCCGGCCATGACCGGATTCAGGATGTCGGCGGCCACCCACGAGGTCAGGAACGCGTTCCAGCCGCCGGCGTTGGGCGGATCCTTCTTCGCGCGCCGCGCCACCAGCGTCTGCCAGTCCATCGACTGCATGTCCACGTTCAGGCCCGCCTTGCGCATCAGGTCGGCTGCCACCGGCGCCAGGTTGGTCAGCACCACCAGGTCGGTCGACTGCATCAGCACCACCGGCGTGCCGTCGTAACCCGCGGCCTTCAGCTCTTCCTTGGCCTTGGCGAAGTTCGACTCGAGCAGCCCTTCCGTGCCCTTGACCGATTCCAGCGGCGAGCCGCAGATGAACATCGCCTTGCACGGCTTGTAATAGGCCGGATCGCCGATCACGGCCTTGAGGAAATCCTCCTGGTTGAACGCGGTCGCGACCGCGCGGCGGACCTTCTCGTTGTTGAACGGCGGGTGCAGCCAGTTGAAGCGGAAGGTGTACTGGTTGCCGAGCGGGTTCCAGTCCACCAGCGCGATCTTGGCGTCCTTCTTCAGCACCGGCAGAAGGTCGTGCGGCGGCGCCTCGATGTAGTCGATCTCGCCCGCCAAAAGGGCGTTGACCGCGGTCTGGTGGTCGGGGATCGCCAGCCATTCGACGCGGTCGACCTTCACCACCTTGCCGCCGGCAAGGCCGTTGGCGGGCTCGGCGCGCGGCTTATATTTGGGGTTCTTGACGTAGACCGTCTTGTCGCCGGGCTTCCATTCGTCGCGCTTGAAGATGAAGGGGCCCGAGCCGGTGAAGTCGGAGATCTGCGTGTTCGGGTCGGTCGCCGCCACGCGCGCCGGCATCATGAACGGCACGTTCGAGCTGGGCTTGCCCAAGGACTGCAGCACCAGGCCGTAGGGCTCCTTCAGCACCAGCTTGAAGGTCTTGGCGTCGACGGCCGTCACCTCTTGCGTGACGCCCATCAGCTTCTGGCCCATCGAGTCCTTGGCGCCCCAGCGCTTGATCGAGGCCACGCAATCCGTGGCCGTGACCGGCTGGCCGTCGTGCCATTCCAGCCCGCCGCGCAGCGTGAAGGTATAGGTCAGCTTGTCGGCGCTGACCTCGTGCTTTGCCACCATCTGCGGCTGGACCTCGAGCTTCTCGTTCATCGCGAACAAGGTGTCGTAGATCATGTAGCCGTGGTTGCGCACGATGTAGGCCGTGGTCCAGATCGGATCGAGGATCTTCAGGTCGGAATGCATCACCGCGCGCAGCGTGTTGGGTTTCTGCTGCGCCTCGGCAGGCTGGGCCGAGATCAACCCGACGGCGGCCAGGGCCGTGATGACCGTGGAAGCGAATGTGGTGCGCCGGCGCATCGACAATCTCCCCTAATTGCGGTCGCTTGGCCGAAAGTATGGACAAACCGGGGGCCAGCCGCAATGCTCGGGCGCGCTCGAACTGGGGGTGAACGAAATGGCGGCATTCGCCGAATATCCGCGCTGCGACGCGACCGAGCTTGCCCAGCTCATCGCCAAGAAACAGGTCAAGCCCGAAGAGGTGCTGGAGGCGGCGCTGGCGCGGGTCGAGGCGCTGAACCAACCGCTCAACGCCGTCGTCCACCGCATGGACGACCATGCGCGCCGGGTGCTGAAGCTTAGGCCTCCGGCGGGCCCCTTCGCCGGCGTTCCGTTCCTGCTGAAGGACCTCTACGCGCTCGACAAGGACCAGCCCGTCAGCAATGGCAGCCGCTACTGGAAAGGCTATGTCGCCGACCACGACGCCACGCTGGTCGAGCGCTACAAGGCCGCGGGGCTGGTCGTGATCGGCCGCAGCAACACGCCCGAGTTGGGCCTGACCAGGGCGACCGAGCGGGCGGCATGGGGCCCGTGCCGCAATCCCTGGAACCGCGAGCGCAGCGCCGGCGGGTCGTCCGGCGGCTCGGCGGCGGCCGTGGCCGCGCGCATCGTGCCGTTCGCGCACGCCACCGACGGCGGCGGGTCGATCCGCATTCCCGCGGCCAATTGCGGGCTGGTGGGCCTGAAGCCCACGCGCGCACGCAACCCCAGCGGACCCGACGTGGGCGAGGGCTGGAGCGGCATGGCGACCGCCCATTGCGTGTCGCGCAGCATGCGCGACTGCGCGGCGCTGCTGGACGCCACGCACGGTCCCGCGCCGGGCGATCCCTATGCCGCGCCCAGGCCCGAACGGCCGTTTCTGCAAGAGGTCGGCGCCCCGCCCGGGTCCTTGCGGATCGGCCTGGTGACGGCCGGGCCGGACGGCGCGCGCCCGCACAAGGATTGCGTCGCGGCGGCGCTGGACGCGGCCAAGCTCGCGGGCGATCTCGGCCATCGCGTCGAGGAAACCGAATTCGCGTACGACAAATCGGCGTTCCAGGAGGCGATCTGGATCGTGATCGCGGCCAACGTGGCGAATGTGCTCAACCTGCGCGCCAAGGCCGTGGGCCGCGCGGCAGGGCCCAACGACGTGGAGCCGCTGACGCTGGCCGCGGCCGAAATGGGGCGCTTGACGCCGGCCTCGGAATACGCGCGGGCGATCTTGGTCATGCATGGCTTCGGCCGGCAGGTCGCGCGGATGTTCGAGCGGTTCGACGTACTGCTCTCGCCCGTGCTCGCCCATCCGCCGCTGCCGCTGGGCCGCTGCTCGATGCAGACCCCGACGGTCGAGGAATACGCCGGGGAGCTGGCGGCCGAGCTTCCCTTCACCCCGATCTACAACGTCACGGGCTGCCCGGCGATCTCGCTGCCGCTCCACTGGAACGCCGAAGGCCTGCCGATCGGCGTGCAATTCGGCGCCGCTTTCGGGCAGGAGGCGGCGCTGCGGCGCCTGGCCGCGCAACTGGAAGAAGCGCGGCCATGGAAGGATAGGAAGCCGCCGGGGGCGTGAGCGCCCGGCCCGACGCGGAGCGCTACTTCATGTCCAGGCTGGCCGTCCCGTCCCAATCCCCGGGCGGCGGGTCGCGCATCAGGGCGCGGCAGCGTTCGATCATCAGGACCGAGGGCGCGTCCGCGCCGCGCAAGGCGATTGCGCCCTCGAACGCGGCGGCCGCTCCGGCCCAGGCGCGCTTCCGGTAAAGCTCGAGGCCGGTTTCGTAGCGCCCTGCCCATGTCAGGGCGGCTTCGGCCCCGGCATCGCCCGCCATGCCCAGCAGCTCGTAGAGGTCGATGCCGCCCTCGCGCCCATACACCGCGACGCGGTCGAGTCGGCGCGCGATGATCGCCGCGCCGGCCGCCGTCCGAGTCGATTCGCCGAGGATGATCCCGGTGCCGTAGCGCTTGTTGATGCTTTCGAGCCGGCTGGCCACGTTCACGGGATCCCCGATGGCGGTGTAGTTGAGCCGCTGCGACGAGCCGATATTGCCGACCAGCACCGCGCCGCTGTTGACGCCGACGCGCATCTTGAGCGGCGGCAAGCCGAGCGCGTCGGTGTGGCGGCCAAGCGCGGCCATCATACGCTGGCCTTCGAGCGCCGCGCGGCAGGCGTTGACGGCATGGTCGGGGTCGTCGTTGGGCGCGTTCCAGAACGCCATGACCGCGTCGCCGATGAACTTGTCGATCGTGCCGCCGGCACCATGGACGATGTCGGACATGCGGCCGAGATAATCCGCCAGTATCGGCACGACGCGGTCGCCCAGACGCTCGCTGAGGCGCGTGAAGCCCGCCAAATCGGCGAACATCAGCGTCAGCTCGCGCTGGCGGCCGCCGGGCTTGGCCTCGATGCCTTGCGCGACGAGCGTGCGCACCAGTTCTGTGGGCAGGAATTTCTGGAACGAGGCTAGGCCCCCGCTCATCTGCTTGAGCCCGGCCGAAAGGTCGTCGATCTCGCGCAGCCGCGAGGGCGTCGACGTCACGCGCTCGAGTCTGAACTCCTCGACATGGCGCAATTGCCCGGCCACACGTTGCAACGGCCGGGTGACGAACACCGTGACCAGCCAAACCGCGAGGCCCGCCGCGGCCAACGCGAAGCCCGCGAGCCCCACCAGAAGGCGCCGGGTGGTGCGGTCGATCTCTTCCAGGAAATCGGCCTCGGGAATCACCGTGACCACCTCCCAATCGCCGAAGCCGAGTTTCGCGGCGCTGACCAGGTATTGATTGCCGTCCTGCCAGCGCACCATCGCCTCGCGTCCATCGAGGCCGGCCATGCCGAGGCCCCTGGCGGCCACCTGGACGTGCGGCTGCGGCACATCGGCGAGCCGCCGCATGGCGGGCGAGTCTCCCTCCTCGGCGCCGAGCGCGGCGGAATCGGGAAACGCGACTACGCGCTCGCGCTGATCGGCGATGAAGGCGGTGCCCGACCGCGCCACGCGAATGCCGGCCAAGTGCGCGCTGAGCCGATCCAGCTCGATCGCCACCATCAGCACGCCGACGAACTTGCCATACACGCGCAGCGGCGCGGCGTTGGCGACGGCGGGCCGCCGGCGCGTCGGAAACAGGTCGGCATCCACCCACACCGGCGCGTCGGCGACGGTCGCTCGGCGGTACCAGTCTTGCTCGGTCGAGCGAAAATCGCTGGACTCGAAGTCGCGTTTTTGGAACACGATGTCGCCGTCGGACGCGCCCAGATAGGTGTCGACACGGCGCTGGCGGACTTTACCGGGGCCTTCGGGCCTGACTTCCACCATGCCGACGCCGTTTTTGCCGCGCTTCTCCGCGCCGAAGAAATCGCCGTTGGGCCAGCCGAACGCCACCCACGAGAGGCTTGGTTGCGATTGCAACGCCGCCAGGAAGGTGAATTCGCGCTTGGCCTCGTCGGTAATCCGAATCACGTCCTGAAAGAAAATCGTATGCAGCGATTCGCGCGCGGCCTCGGCATTGGCGATCACCTGGGCGAGCTGCTGGCGGACCGAGTCGGTGATCTGGCGATTGATCTCGGACGCGAGCTCGCGGCTGGCGGAGCGGCTCGCGTTGTACCAGGTCGCGTGGATCAGCGCGGCGGTGCTCAGCACCAGCGCCAGCGCCCCGCCGGTCATGGCCGCCATCAGCGTGACGCGCCAGCGCCGCCTGCCATTGCCGGCGAATCCGACCCCGGCCGACCCAGGCCTAGCGCTAGGGCTAGCCGCATGGGGGTCAGGCGTTAACGCGGCCGCGATCATGCCGTCCTCCCCCGCCCCGGTTCGCCGGTCAGCCCAGAGTCGCCGGGTAGCCCAAAATTGAATTGGTGTGAGGCCCGCCGCCGGGGGAATATAGCGGGATGGAAATCCACCAGATCCGCTATTTCCTGGCGGTGTGCGAGACGCTGAACTTCACGCGCGCGGCCGAGCGCTGCAATGTGTCGCAGCCGGCGTTGACCCGCGCCATCAAATCGCTGGAGGACGAGCTGGGCGGCGAACTGTTGCGCCGCGAGCGCAACTTGACGCACCTGACCGAGCTGGGGCGCCTGGTGCACGAGCCGCTGGTGCGCGTTCTCGCCGAGACCGAGCGCACCAAGAAGGAGGCCCAGGCGTTCCTCAAGCTCGACGATGCGCCGCTGAAGCTGGGGATGATGTGCACCATCGGCCCGGTCAGGCTCACGGGCATCCTCGGGCATCTGCACAAGGCGTTTCCCGGCATCCAGATCCACCTGATCGAGGACACGCCCCAGGGGCTGGTGGACCGGTTGATGCGGGGCGAGGTGGAGCTGGCGGTGCTGTCGACACCCGATCCCAAGCCCGACCGCCTGGACATTCTGCCGCTGTACCGCGAGCGCTTCGTGCTGGCGTTTCCGCCCGGCCACCGCTTCGAGAAGAAAAACGCGGTCAGCATCGAGGACATGGACGGTGAGAGCTATCTCCTGCGCGTGGAGTGCGAAGTGAAGGACAGGATCAGGGAAATCCGGGAGGCCCGAGGCGTCAAATTGAACATCTGCTTCCAGAGCCAGCGCGAGGATTGGATTCAAAGCATGGTGTTGGCGGGCCTGGGCTGCGCCTACATGCCGGAATACATGGCGATGCTGCCGGGCCTGCCGACGCGCCCGGTGGTCGAGAGCGAGATTTCGCGCGAGGTGTCGCTGGCGATGGTCGCGGGCCGGCAATTCTCGCCGCCGGTCAAGGCGCTGGTCAGCCTGGCGGCGAGGTTCGCCGAGCCGTGCCAAAGCAGGCCCGGCCGAACCCAACCCGGCGGCGCCGAGGCGCCAGACGCGCATGGGCCGCACCGCCGCTAGCCCCGCCGCCGGCCGCTCATAGGTACTTGTCCTCGATCGAGGTGGTCGAATCGCGGCCGATGGCGTCGAAGTGCTGCGCCAGGAACGCGTCGGCCTTGGCCCGGCCAGCCTCGAACAAGTCGCTGAGGAACGACCAATCGGCGTTCAGCTTGGACGACACGCCAAGATCGCCTACCACGTCTTCGGCGTCGATGGTGTGGATCAGCATGCGCTTCAGCCGCCCGTTGTCGTCGAACCCGTTGTCGATCAGCTTGGTCACGAAGTGGATCGCGCGCATCTCGCGCATCAGCGACGAGTTGAAGCTGAGCGTGTTCACACGGTCCAGGATCGACTGCGCGGTTTTCGGCACCGACCTGATGCGCACCGGGTTCAGTTGCACGATCAGCACGTCGCGCGACTCGCAGCGATAGATCAGCGGATAGATCGGCGGGTTTCCCATGTAGCCGCCGTCCCAGTAGTGCTCGCCGCCGACTTCCACCGCCTGGAACAGGAACGGCAGGCAGGCCGACGCCATGACCGCGTCGATGGTCACGTCGTCCTGGTTGAAGACCTTGATCTTGCCGGTCAGGACGTTGGACGCGCAGATGAACAGCTTCACCGCGTCTTGCTTGCGCAGGCAGTCGCAATCGACCACCGACGCCAGCACGTCGCGCAACGGGTTGAGGTCCATCGGGTTCATCTGGTAGGGCGACAGCATGCGGCTGGCCCAGTCCAGCCACAGATAGCCGGGCGAGGCGTCCAGGCTGCCGGGCCTAAACAGGCGGTCGAACGCCGTCGGCTGAAGCGGGCTTAGCCGCGCCTGGCTGGCGACCCTATGCCAGAACTCCTCGAGCGCCGCGCGCGCCGCCGGCGCCCCGCCCTTGGCGAGGCCATAGGCGGTCACCGCCGCGTTCATGGCGCCGGCCGAAGTGCCGACGATGCCCTCGAAGCCGACCCGCCCGTCTTCGAGCAGGCGGTCGATAATGCCCCAGGCGAACGCGCCGTGCGCGCCGCCGCCCTGCAGCGCCAAGTTGATCTTCTTGTCGGGATGCTGCGGCATTTTCAGTTGCGCCGGGGCGCGTTTGCGCGCCGAAGCGCGTTTGGCGGCGGTTTGCTGGCTCATCGCGGCGGCGGCCGCGAGTTGATTTTCTAACACTGCCATGGTCGTTCCCTTTCTATCTCCGATTTTGGGCGGTCGGAGTGGCAAGGGTCAGCGGCGCCGTGGCCGCAGGCCGATCGTTTCATTGCTGTGCCGCTAGCGCGGCTTGTTGCGTTCGAAGCAGCCTCCTAGGCGCGCTTTTTCGCGTCGTTCGCTTCTTTTCACCCGCGCGGCCTATGCGCGTTTCGAGGGCCGCTTGAACCGGGCGCGCGGGATTTCGGCGATCGCGGTGATCTCAACCAGCAGTTCGCGGTGGAAGAGCCGCGCGACCTCGATCGTCGTGGTGACGGGATAAGGCGCATTGAAATACGCCTTGCGTACGTCGCTGGCCTGCATGAAGCGCGAGATGTCCGTGGTGTGCTGCACCAGCGACACGATATCGCCCATCTTCCCGCCGACGCTTTTCAGCGCCGCCTCGATGTTATCCAGCGTCTTGCGCACCTGGGCGCGCATGTCGCCTTTGCCCACGACGTTGCCGTCGCGGTCGAGCGCCAGCTGGCCTTTCAAATAAACGATCTGGCCCTTGCCCTGGATCACGCCCATGGAGAAGGCGCCGAAGGGCTGCCAGATGCCGGCCGGGTTGAAAGCGTCGATCATGCACGGAGCCCCTTAACGGCTAGTCAAGCCCGGCGCCGGTGATCAGCCGGATGCCGCGCCGGAAGGTGAGGTACGACCAGAACCAGTCCAGCATGACAGCGGTCCGGTTGCGCGCGCCGACCAGGAATGCGACATGCACGCCGCCCCACAGCCACCAGGCCAGCAGGCCGCTCAGGCGCACCGCGCCGAAATCGGCAATCGCCGATTTGCGGCCGATCGTCGCCATCGACCCCATGTGGCGATAGCGGAACGGCCCCGGCGTCTTGCCGCCGGCGATGCGCGCGTGGATCACCTTGGCGGCATGGGCGCCGGCCTGCTTGGCCGCCGGCGCCAGGCCAGGCAGCGGGTTGCCCGACCCGTCGAGCGCGAACGCCGTGTCGCCGACGGCGAACACGTTCAAGGCGCCCGGCACGGAAAGATCGCCCGCCACCTCAACGCGGCCGGCGCGGTCGGCCTTGGCGCCAATCCATTTCGCGGCCGGCGAGGCGATCACGCCCGCGGCCCACAGCACGGTGCCGGCCGCGATGCGCTCGTTGCCGATCGTCACGCCCGCGCCATCCACGGCCGTCACCTTGCCGTTGAGACGCACCTCGACGCCGAGTTCCTCCAGCGACGCCTGGGCCTTGCGGGAAAGCGTCTCAGGGAACACCGGCAGCACGCGCTCGCCCGACTGCACCAGGATCACCCGCGCCCGGGCAGGATCGCAGTAGCGGAACTCGCGTTCCATGCCGAAGCGCGCTAGCTCGACGATGGCGCCGGCCAGCTCCACGCCCGTTGGCCCGGCGCCAACGATGACGAAGGTCAGCAGGCGCTTGCGCTCGTCCTCGCTGCGCGCGGCCTCGGCGCGCTCGAACGCCAACAGGATGCGCCGGCGCACCGCCGTGGCGTCGTCGATCTTCTTCAGGCCCGGCGCGTCCTTTTCCCACTCGTCCTTGCCGAAATAGGAATGGCGCGCGCCCGTGGCCAGCACCAGGTAGTCGTAGGCCAGCTCACGCGGGCCGTCCGGGCCCTCCAGCCGCACCACGCGGCGCTCCGGGTCGACGGCGCCGACGCGGCCCAGCACCACCTCGGCGTTGGGCTGGTCGCGCAGGATCTCGCGGATCGGCGAGGCGATGTCGGCGGGCGACAGGCTGGCGGTGGCGACCTGATAAAGCAGCGGCTGGAACAGATGATAGTTCCGCCGGTCCACGACCGTGACCCTGGCCGGGGTGAAACGCAGGCCCCTGGTCGCCGCCAGGCCGCCGAAACCGGCGCCAACGATCACCACGCGCGGCGCCTGGGCCAATGAAGCCGGATCGAGCCCGGCGAAACCGGGCAGGTATTTGCGCAGGAGGCCCACGGCCAAGCGGTCGAGCGACAGTAGGCCGGGCCCGTGAAGGACGATCAGTCCCAGCAGCATCATCCAGTAGAAATGCTCGGCCCTGTCGAGATAGGTGAACTGGATCACGAACGTCATGCCGATCAGCGGCAGGGCGGCGGCGCGGGCGGCCAAGCCCACGGCCAGCAGCACCGGCGCGCTTAGCTCGGTCGCGGTGGCCAGATACGCCGCCAGCTCGGGCGGCAGCAGCGGCACTTTGTATTCCTCGGCGAACAGCGCGACGGTCGTTTCCCAGCTCGCTATCTTGGTGCGGCCGGAGGTGAAGAAAACCTCGGCCATCCACAGCCGGATGAACAGGCGGTAGGGCGGATCGAGCCAGCGCGTCGCCGCGGCAAACAAATCGGCCAGCGGCGTGATCAGGGGTATCGCGGTGCGGCGGATCGCGGGCGCGATGGCATGGTCCAGCGACAGCGCGCCGGGCCCGCGCACGACCAGCCAGCCCAGCAGGATCGCCCAGAACAGATGGTCCGGCAGCTCCTTGTAGTTGAACTGGATCACCAGCGACAGGATCAGCATGGGGATCGCGGCCAGGCGCGCGCCCAGGCCCAGGACCAGGAATACCGGGCAGGCGATCTCGATTGCGGCGCCGAGATAGGCGGCGGCCACGGGGTCCATCCAACTCACGGGGTATTCGTTGCGCGCGAGATCCAGCGCGGTCTGCCAGTTCGCGATCTTGAGGATGCCCGACACCCAGAAGATGCTGGCGAGCCACCAGCGGATCAAAAGATCCAGCAGAGGGCCGGCCGCGCGTTCGGCCAATCCCAGCGCGTCGAGAGCGCGAGCGAACGTGTATCCGGTCCTGGTCATGATCGCCACTCTTTCGTCAGATCGCGCGCGTCTTCAGCCCCGGCGCCGCTTCCGGCGCCGCGCCGCCCAGTTGCTCCAGGGCGGCAACGATGTCCGCAGGCTCGGCCCGCTCGGTGAAGTCCGGTTCGATGAAGGCGTGGGTCACGTCGCCGTGCCGGCCGACCACATAGGTGGCGGGCAGCGGCAACTCGCAGTCCTGCATGCCGTTGATCTGGGCGATGTCGATCTCGGCCCGGCGGTAGAGCTCGACCAGGTCGGGCGGCAGGCGGAAGGTAAGCCCGAACAGTCGCGCCACCTTGTTGCCGCCGTCGGTCAGCAGCGGGAAGCTGAGCCCCAGCTTGTCGCGCGTGACGCTGGGGCCGGGATTGATCTGCGGCGATATGGCGACGAGGCTGGCGCCACGGCTTTCGATCGCGGGCAGGGCGCGCTGGAGCGCGCGCAGCGCCAGGTTGCAGAACGCGCACCAGCCGCCGCGGTAGAAGGCGATCACCGCCGGACCGCGTCGCAACAGCCGGTCGAGCGCGACCAGGCGCCCCTCGGCGTCGGGCAATTCGAAGTCGGGCGCGGTTTCGCCCACCTGGAGGCAATCCTGGGCCAGCCGCGCCGCGCGCAGCCCGTCCATCAGCCGGTCGATGCCGGCCTGCGCCTCGGCCGTGCGCCGGGCGCGCACGGCCGAGGCCAGTTCTTGCAGTTCTTGTTTGAGCGACATCGCAGCCTCCCGGGCGCACCGGGTTGTTATCGGTCCAGCAGCTTCCGGGCGATCAGGTGGTCGACGGAGAAAACGCCGGGCCCGCGCGCTAGCACGTAGGCCAGGAGCGACGCCCACATCAGGTGCTCGGCCCAGTTGCCGGGATAGACGGCGAACTGGATGACGGCGACCAGCGCCAGCAGCGCCGCCGCGCCCAGCCGCGCGCCCAGGCCTAGGATCACCATCAGCGAGCAGAAAAACTCGTTGGCGGTGCCGAGATAGGCCGCGACCTCCGGCGGCAGCAGCGGCACCTTGTATTCGTCCTGGAACAGCGCGACGGCCGCGTCCGACACGCGCCAGCCGTCGTCCAGCTTGGTCAGCGCCGATTTGAGGAACACCATCCCCACGCCGACGCGGAAGCCCAGGTCGAGGATCGCACGCGGAAAACGTTCAAGGAGGCCGATCGCCCCCTTCGCCAGCACCAGCGGCACGGGCCGGTTGCGGTTCATGGTCAAGCCTCCATTCATGGCGTTGGCGGTCATGGCGACTCTCCGGGGGTGGTCGGGTTGAGGAAGACCGGCTCGCCGAGCAGGAAGCCGAGCGTGGCGGCGAGGTCGAACAGCGGGTCGGCTTTGAGCGCCAGCGCGGCCGCGCGGCTCAAGCTGGCGCCGGCCAACAGCGCGGCGGCGGCGCGGGGGGGCGCGTAGCCCCCCCCCCCGGACAACCCCGCCGCGCCCCGCCGCCCCAACAACACCGCCACCCCCCC
>JBQTIS010000477.1:0-16326 GCA_052387895.1 Rhodospirillales bacterium
AGAATGCTTGCGGCGCCTGCCACGAAGACGGCGGTCGGCGCTGGACAGTCGCAAGCTCGCCCCACTTCTCCCACACCGCCTGGAACAATGCCTGGCCGAACATCAGCATGGCCAGGAACACCATGAACCTGTCGATCCGGCGCATCGGCCAGCGCTCAGCCGCGCACGGCCGCCGCGTTGATCAGCCCGACCGAGATCTGCACCCCCGCCAGCAGCAGGGCCGAGGCCATGTCGCCGCGCACGATCGCCTCGACCAGCCGGCGCACGATCGCCGCTACGACCGCGAAGGTCAGAAGCTGCACCGCCAGCGCCACCGTGCCCCAGACCAAGAGGTCGAACAGGTTGACGCTGCCGGCCAGCGCGCCTGCGATCGGCATCGCCAGTCCCACCGTGGCGCCCGCGGCCGACACGCCGGCCGCCGCGTTGCCCTCACGGATCAGCTTCAGCTCGTGGAACGGCGTGACCCAGTTGTAGATCGCCACGCCCGCCAGGAAGATGCCGATCGCCGCCAGGAAATGCGTCACCATCACCGGCATGCCGGCGATCAGGCTGTCGATTACCGCGCCCATCGCGCCTCCCCCGCCCCGTCTCAAGGCCGCCAGGGATTGACGGCGGCCGGCGCCATTTTAGCCAGCGCGCGGTCCCGAGTCGCCAGCACGAGATTGTGCTCGATGGCCGTCGCCACGAGCAGCGCGTCGATCACCGGCATGGGCTTGCCGCGGCGAAGCGCTTCGCCGGTGATGCGCCCCCATGTCGCCCAGACGCGCCGGTCCGAGGGAAGAATCCGGTCTTGAAAATCCACCAGCAGAACCCGTTGAAGCCAGACTTCGAATCCCTCGCGTCGGCGCGAGGGGGCCAGCTTCGCGATGCCCTTATGGATCTCGCCAACCGTGACGTCGCTGATGTACAGCGACGCGCGCGCCTGGCGGTCGGCCCAACGCGCGCCGCGGCTGCCCGCCGGCGCGCGCGCCAGCTCGGAGAGCACATTCGTATCGAGCAGAAACCCATTCATTCGAGATCGATGTCGCGCCCGTAGTCGAGCTCACGCGTCAAATCGAGCTTCGCCAGCGGCGAGCCCCGCAAAAGCGCCGACAGCTTCGGCCGCTTGCGGCCGCGGGCGCCGAGGCGGCGGTATTCCTCTTCCGCCAGCACCACCACCGCGTCGGCGCCGCGCGTGGTCACGCGCTGCGGCCCCTCGCTGCGCGCCAGGCGCACCACCTCGCTCAGCCGGGCCTTGGCGTCCTGCAACTGCCACGCGACCCGGCGTTCGCGCAGGCGCCTTGCCCTCTTCCGGACCATCGATCGATTCTCGTGACTAGTTATACTGACTAGTCAGCATACGCCGGTATCGGCGCCCGGGCAACCGCAAATCGCCGCCCCGGCGGAAATCGGCGCCGCGCAAAAACCCCCTCTCATGGACGATTCGGCCCAGGAAACTCGCGCGGTGCGCGAAATTCCCCGGGGCGTCCACCGCAGCCGGGGGCCGGTTTGCGCGAAGCCGGGTTTGCTGTTAGGTGTCAAAAAAACGTCACAGAATAGGGCACCGGGAGGAAAGTCATGAGCATTGCTTATCCGTTCACGGCCCTGGCCGGCCTGGCCGCGCTGGCGCTGGCGGGCCCCGCCCTGGCGCTGGACGAGCGCTACAAGGACGCCAACAACGACATGGTGGCGGACGCGCCGACCGACCCGAAACAGTTAGTCGATCCGCCGACGCTGATTTTCGCCTACACGCCGGTCGAGGATCCGGCGGTCTACGCCAAGGTGTGGCAGGAGTTCCTGGACCATCTGGCCAAGACCACCGGCAAGAAAGTGCAGTTCTTCCCGGTCCAGTCCAACGCGGCGCAGATCGAGGCGATGCGCGCCGGGCGGCTGCACGTCGCCGGCTTCAACACCGGCTCCAACCCGCTCGCCGTCAACTGCGCGGGCTTCGTGCCGTTCGCCATGATGGCCTCGAACAAGGGCGAGTTCGGCTACGAGATGGAGATCATCACCCATCCCGGCAGCGGCATCGAGAAGGTCGAGGACATCAAGGGCAAGAAGATGGCCTTCACCTCCGAGACGTCCAATTCCGGCTTCAAGGCCCCGTCCGCCCTGCTGCGCGAGAAGTTCAAGCTCGAGCCCGGCAAGGACTACGCGCCCGTGTTCTCGGGCAAGCACGACAATTCGATCATCGGCGTGGCCAACAAGGACTATCCGGCCGCCGCCATCGCCAACTCGGTGAAGGGCCGCATGATCGCGCGCAACGTGGTCAAGGCCGATCAGATGAAGACCATCTACAAGTCGCAGACCTTCCCCACCACCGGCTACGGGCACGCCCACAACCTGGCCCCGCCGCTGGCCGAAAAGGTCAAGCAGGCGTTCTTCACGTTCAAGTGGGATGGCACGGCGCTGCTGAAGGAGTTCGAGAAATCGGAACCGCCCGCGCAGAAATTCATCCCCATCACCTACAAGCAGCACTGGCAGATCGTGCGCGAGATCGACCAGGCGATGAACGTGAAATACACGTGCAAGGGCACGAGCTGACGCGCGCCCCGCGCGATGCTCCGCATCGAAGGGCTGGTCAAGCGCTATCGCACCGGCGACCTGGCGATTGACGGCGTGGACCTGGAGGTGCCGGCGGGCCAGGTCATGGGCCTGATCGGCCCCTCCGGCGCGGGCAAGTCCACGCTGATCCGCTGCATCAACCGGCTGGTCGAGCCGACGGCGGGGCGCATCTTCCTGAAAGACCGCGAGATCACCGGCCTGGGGCGCGCGGCGCTGCGCCAGATGCGCCGGCGCATGGGCATGATCTTCCAGGAGTTCGCCCTGGTCGAGCGGCTGACGGTGATGGAGAACGTGCTGTCGGGGCGGCTGGGCTATGTCGGCTTCTGGCGCAGCCTGTTGCGCCGCTACCCGCCCGCCGACGTGGCCAAGGCCTTCGCCACGCTCGACCGCGTGGGGCTGATGGAGCACGTGGACAAGCGCGCCGACGCGCTGTCGGGCGGGCAGCGCCAGCGCGTCGGCATCGCCCGCGCGCTGGTGCAGGACCCGGACATGCTGCTGGTGGACGAACCGACCGCCTCGCTCGATCCCAAGACTTCGCGCCAGATCATGCGGCTGATCTGCGAGCTCTGCGCCGAGCGGCGGCTCGCCGCCATCGTCAACCTCCACGACGTAAACCTGGCGCAGATGTTCGTGCAGCGGATCGTCGGCCTGCGCCAGGGCCGCGTGGTGTTCGACGGGCCGGCCGAGGGGCTGACGCCCGAGGTGCTGACGCGCATCTATGGCGAGGAGGACTGGACCCGCTCGATCCGCCGCGAGGACGAGGACGACGAGCAGGCCGGCAAGGCCGCCCGCCGCCCGCCCCATGGCGAGCCCGAGCGCGAGCGCCTGGCGGGGCTTACATGACGGCCGCCCTGTCCGCGCGCGCCTATCCGACGAGTTGGAAGCGGCCGGCATTCATCGACCGGGCCTGGCTGCGCTGGGCGATCGCCGGCGGCGCGGTGGCCTATCTCGTGCTCGCGGTCGGCGGCCTCGAGATCAACTGGGCCAGGCTCAGCGAGGGCTTGGCGCGCGGCTGGCGGTTCCTCGCCGCCTTCGCCCGGCCCGATTTCGTGTCGCGCTGGGAGGACATCCTCCTGGGCATGCAGGAGAGCCTGACCATGACCGTGACCTCGACCGCGGTCGGCATCGCGCTGTCGCTTCCCGTCGGCGTGGGGGCGGCGCGCAACCTGGCGCCGATGCCGATTTATCTCTTGTGCCGGGCGATCGTCGCGGTCGGCCGCAGCTTCCAGGAGGTGATCGTCGCCATCCTGTTCGTCGCCATGGTCGGCTTCGGCCCGCTGGCCGGGTTCCTGACCCTGTCGCTGGCGACCGTCGGGTTCCTGGCCAAGCTCTTGGCCGAGGACATCGAGGACACCGACCCGGCGCAGGCCGAGGCGATCCGCGCGACCGGCGCCACCTGGGCGCAGCTGGTGAATTACGGCATCCAGCCCCAGGTGATGCCGCGGCTGGTCGGCCTCAGCATGTACCGCTTCGACATCAATTTCCGCGAGTCGGCAGTCGTCGGCATCGTCGGCGCGGGCGGCATCGGCGCCACGCTCAACACCGCGCTCGACCGCTACGAGTTCGACAGCGCCGCGGCGATCCTGATGCTCATCATCCTGATTGTCATGGCTTGCGAATACGCGTCCAGCCTCGTGCGCAAGAGGATCCAGTAGCCCATGCCGGTGTTCAAGACCGCCGAGGACCGGCTGGACTGGCGGCTGCGCATGCCGCGCGCGGCGCTTTGGCGCTGGGCGGGATGGTTCGCGCTGGTGGCGCTGTCGGTCTGGTGCTGGCGGGTGATGACCCAGGACACGATCTGGGCCTTCGTGGCCGACGCGCCGACGCAGGCCGCCGACATCGGCGGGCGAATGGTGCCGCCGCGCTGGGGCTATATGCAGAAGCTGTGGTGGCCGCTATGGGACACGATCAACATCGCCACGCTGGGCACGCTGCTGGCGGTGGTCATGGGCGTGCCGGTGGCGTTCCTGGCGGCGCGCAACACCACGCCCAGCGCGACGTTCGTCCGGCCCGTAGCCCTCTTGATCATCGTCTCATCGCGCTCGATCAACTCGCTGATCTGGGCGCTGCTGCTGGTGTCGATCCTGGGGCCAGGCGTGCTGGCGGGAATCGTCGCGATCGCGCTGCGCTCGATCGGGTTCATCGGCAAGCTTCTGTACGAGGCGATCGAGGAGATCGACGTGACCCAGGTCGAGGCCGTGACCGCCGCCGGCGCGGGCCCGGCCCAGGTGATGGACTACGCCATCGTGCCGCAGATCATGCCCGCCTTCGCCGGCATCACCGTGTTCCGCTGGGACATCAACATCCGCGAGTCGGCGGTGGTGGGGCTGGTGGGCGCGGGCGGCCTGGGGTTGCAGCTCGACTCCTCGCTCAATACGCTCGCCTGGCCGCAGGTGAGCGTTATCCTGCTGGTGATCCTGGCCACGGTGCTGCTCAGCGAATGGATCTCGGCCAAGGTGCGGCACGCGATCATCTGAGCCGCGCGCCGCCTGCCGGCCAAGCCTTATTTGTCGAGGAACGCCTTCAACGCCCCGCCCTGCTTGGCGATATGGACGACGCCGTTGAGGTGCCCGTTGGGTCCCTCGATCTCGGCGTAGTCGGCCTCCCACCCCGTCGCCTTGGTCGCCGCCCGCAGCCGGCGTGAGTGCTCGGGCGGGAAGATCTGGTCGCCCTGGGCCGGCAGCAGCAGCATGCGGGCCTTGATCTTGTTCGCCACGGCGTCCACGCCGCCGGGGTTGTCGTGGAAATAGAGCTGGTTGGCCTTGACCAAATAGAGGAACGAGTTGGCGTCGCTGGCCGCCGCGCGCGCAGCCGAGGCCTTGTCGAGCGTGTCCTCGATCGCGAACTTGTTGGCGAAGCCGTGGAGCGGGTTTTTGTCGGGCGCGGCCCATTTGCGGCCGAAGGTCTGTGCCGCCCACTCCGCCCCTTGCGCGTGCAGGGTGACGATCTTCAGCGATTCGGCCAAGCCCCTGACCGGCTCGGCCTTGCCGTAATAGTCGCCGCCGTTCCAGTTCGGGTCCATCAGGATCGGCGCCGCCCAGACGTTGAGCCAGCCGATCAGCCCGGCGCTGGCCTCGCCCGCGCCGATCACCGGCACCACGCGCTCGACCATGTCGGGGTAGCCCGCGGCCCATTCCAGCGCCTGCAGCGCGCCCATCGACGCGCCGATCACGGCGTAGAGCTTGCGCACGCCGAGGGAGTCCATCAGCGCCTTCTGCACGTTGACGAAGTCGCGGATCGCGACGACCGGGAAGCCCATGGCGTAGGGCCGGCCGGTGTCGGGATTGATCGAGGCCGGTCCCGTGGTGATCGTGGCCGGGCTTTTGGCGTTGAGATTGACCAGTGAGTCGACGCTGACGACGTAGAACCGGTCCGTATCGATCGGCTTGCCGGCGCCGATGATCGAATCCCAGTAGCCGGGCGCCGCGTCCTCGGGCTTGTACTTGCCGGCGGCGTGCGAATTGCCGGAGAAGAAATGCGGAATCAGGATGACGTTGCTTTTGGCTTCGTTCAGCTTGCCATAGCTCTCCCAGCCCACCTTCACGTCCTTGATGATCTTGCCGCCGACCGTGTTGAGGTGCGGTAGGCTGAAAGTCTTCTTCTCCACCGGCCCGTCATAGGCCAGCGCCGGCGCGGCCAACAGCAGCGCCGCGACCGCGGCGGCGAAATGGACGCGGAATTTCTCGAACCTCATGGCGATCTCTCCCAAATGCAGCGCCGCCTCACGCCGGCTGCGATGAACGGTTCTTCGGTTTCTTGTGCGGCGAGCATGCAGGCTCGGCGCGGAAAAGCCAATGCCCGCGGCGCCGCAGGCCAGCACGAACCATGCTGCATAGGAAACGGGCAAACGCGAGTTTGGCTAAATCTGCGGCAGCGGCCTCGCCTTCGCCAGCCGGTCGAACTCGATCAGCGTTTTAAGCAGGCTTGGCATGGCCTTCAGCGGCACCATGTTAGGGCCGTCGCTCGGCGCCTTGTCAGGGTCCTGGTGGGTTTCCATGAACACCGCCGCCACGCCGACCGCGACCGCCGCGCGCGCCAGCACCGGCACGAACTCGCGCTGGCCGCCCGAGGTCGCGCCCCGGCCGCCGGGATGCTGCACGGAATGGGTGGCGTCGAACACCACCGGGCTGCCGATGGCTTTCAGGATCGGCAGGGCGCGCATGTCGCTGACCAACGTGTTGTAGCCGAAGCTGACGCCGCGCTCGCACACCAGCGCGTTGCGGTTTCCGGTCGACTCGATCTTGGCGACCACGTTCTTCATGTCCCAGGGCGCCAGGAACTGGCCTTTCTTGACGTTGATCGCCCGTCCGGTCCTGCCGGCGGCGATCAGCAAGTCGGTCTGGCGGCACAGGAACGCGGGGATTTGCAGCACGTCCACCGCCTCGGCCACCGGCGCGCACTGGCCGGGCTCGTGCACGTCGGTCAGCACCGGCACGCCCACGCTTTCGCGCACCTCCGCCAGGATCGGCAGGCTTTTCTTCAGGCCCCGGCCGCGCGCCGAACCGGCCGAGCTGCGGTTGGCCTTATCGAAGCTGGTCTTGTAGATCAGCCCGATGCCGAGCCGCCCGCAGATTTCCTTCAGGGCGCGGCTCATCTCCAGCGCGTGCTGGCGGCTTTCCAGCGCGCACGGCCCCGCGATCAGCGCCAGCGGCCGGTCGTTGGCGAGCTTGAGATTGCCGATTTTGACTTGGCGGTCGTTTGTCATCGCTTCACTGCCGTTTCGCCGAGTATCGCATACAATGCCCGCCGCCGGCGGTGCGGAGGCGGCGCGGCCGCCGATCGCCGTCACTTCGCCCTGGCCGAGAAATCGCTGCCGCCCCGGCCGTCCGGCGTGAAGGCTATCCCCACGACCACCGTGGCCTTGCAGCCCATGAAGGTCCAGTCCTCGCGCCACGGCGCGCCGGGCTGAAAGCGGCCGTCGATCGCGGAGTCGACCACGAACATCTCGTCCTGGCAGCCCGATTTCACACGCGCCGCCACCACCGCCGCGCGCATCGCGTCGCGCTGGAGCAGCGGCGAGGTCGCGGTGCGGCCGGGGATCAACGCGGCGGGGGTCAGTTTCTCCTTCTCGCGCACCGCGATCAGGATGTTGCGGGTGGCGCGCTTGCCGCAGCGATCCACGCTCAAGCGGTCGACCCATTGCCCGGCATGCGGCATGTATGCGCCCGGGGCGAAGCGCACGTCCTTGACCATGAACGAGGTCTCGCGGCCCATCACCTTGATCGCCGGGCATTCGGCCTTGAGCGGCGGCGGCTCCATCTCGTTCAGCCGCGCCTCGACATAGCCGAGATAGGGCCTGCTTTGGATGTACTCCTCGTAGCGTTTGGCCTGCTCCACGCCGCCGTCCTGCGCCAGGGCGGCGGCCGGCAGCGGCGCCGCGGCCAGCGCGATCGCCAAGCCGCGCGGCCAAATCACCGGATGGTTCCCTTGTTGCGGCCCCAGCTCCAGCGCGGCTTCTCGCCCTTGGTCCAGCACAACAGGATGAATCCGGCGGTCAACAGCAGCAGCGGCGCGAAACCCTTGAGCACGCCGCGGTCGCCGGCCTCGGCGCTGCGAACCCAATAGGCGATCCAGATGCCGAACGCGCTGGCGTAAACCGCGGTCGCCAGCCAGCCCTGCCAGGTGGCGGGCGTCCAGCCCCAGCCGTGGGTCTTGGCCCTGAACCACAGGCGGCGTTCCATCGCGCCCGCCCCGGCTCACACCAGCCGGCTCTGCGCCACCGCCGCCTTGATGAACGAGGCGAACAGCGGGTGCGGGTCGAACGGCTTGGACTTTAGTTCGGGATGGAACTGCACGCCCACGAACCAGGGGTGCCGGGGAATTTCGACGATCTCGGGCAGCGTGCCGTCGGGCGACATGCCCGAGAAGCGCAGGCCCGCCTGCTCCAGCCGGTCCTTGGAGGTGATGTTGACCTCGTAGCGGTGGCGGTGGCGCTCGCTGATGCGCGCCGCGCCGTAGATGTCGCGCACCATGCTGCCTTGGGCCAGGTCGGCCGGGTAGGCGCCGAGCCGCATGGTGCCGCCCAAATTGTCGCCGATGGTGCGGCGCTCGACCGCGTTGCCGCGCGTCCATTCCGTCAGCAGGCCCACGACCGGATGCTTGCAGGGCCCGAACTCGGACGAGCCCGCCCCCTCCAGCCCCACCAGGTTGCGCGCCGCCTCGATCACCGCCATCTGCATGCCGAAGCAGATGCCGAAATACGGCACCTTGCGCTCGCGCGCGAAGCGGGCGGCCAGGATCTTGCCCTCGGTGCCGCGCTCGCCGAAGCCGCCGGGCACCAGGATGCCATGCACGCCCTCGAGGTGGTGGACCGCGTCCTCGTTCTCGAAAATCTCGGAGTCGATCCAGTTCAGGTTGACCTTCATGTTGTTGGCGATGCCGCCGTGCACCAGCGCCTCGCCCAGCGACTTATAGGCGTCCTTCAGCACCATGTACTTGCCGACCACGGCGATCGCCACCTCGCCCTCCGGGCTTCGGATGCGCTGGGTGATGGCGGTCCAGCGCGCAAGGTCGGGCTCGTTGGCCTCGATCGCGAAGTGGCGCATCACCTCGTCGTCGAAGCCCTGCTCGTGATAGCTCTGCGGCACGCTGTAGATGCTGTCGACGTCGAGCGCCTGGATCACGGCTGAGGGCCGAAGGTTGCAGAACAGCGCGATCTTGCGCCGCGCCTCGGGCGGAATCTCGCGGTCGCAGCGGCACAAAAGGATGTCGGGCTGGATGCCGACGCTCTGCAACTCCTTGACCGAGTGCTGCGTGGGCTTGGTCTTCAGCTCCCCCGACGAGCCGATATAGGGCACCAGGGTCAAATGAACGAAAAGCGAGCGGGCGTGGCCCAGTTCGTTGCCGAGCTGGCGGATCGCCTCGAGGAACGGCAGGCCCTCGATGTCGCCGACCGTGCCGCCGATCTCGCACAACACGAAATCGGCGTCGCCGGTCTCGCCGGTGATGAACTGCTTGATCGCGTCGGTGACGTGCGGGATCACCTGCACCGTGGCGCCCAGGTAGTCGCCCTTGCGCTCGCGGGCGATGACGGTCGAGTAAATGCGCCCCGTGGTGGTGCTGTCGCTTTGCCGCGCCGGCACGCCGGTGAAGCGCTCGTAATGCCCGAGGTCCAGGTCGGTCTCGGCCCCGTCGTCGGTGACGTAGACCTCGCCGTGCTGGTAGGGGCTCATGGTGCCCGGATCGACGTTCAGATAGGGGTCCAGCTTGCGCAGGCGCACGCCGAATCCGCGCGCCTGCAGCAGCGCGCCGAGGGCCGCCGATGCGATGCCTTTGCCGAGGGAGGATGCCACGCCGCCGGTGACGAAAATGAACCGCGTCATGGACCTACATCATATACGAGCGCAGCCCCCGCGCGCCATGCGAAATGCGCGCGGCGCGCCGCGGCGGATGGGGAGGCTTCGCCGCCTATTTGACCGGCGCGCTGGGCCCGGCGGGCGCGGCCGGGGCCGCGGGCGCCTGCTGCTGCACCGGGGCGGGCGCGCCGGCGGGCGCCATGAACGAGCGCTGGCCGCCGCCCGCGGCCACCAACGTCAGGGCCAGGCTGGTGGCCATGAACAGCACGGCCAGGATGGTGGTGGCGCGCGTGAGGATATTGGCCGTGCCACGGCCCGACATCAGCCCCCCCATGCCGCCGCCCCCGCCGATGCCAAGCCCTCCGCCCTCGCTGCGCTGGATCAGGATCACCCCCACCATGGTGATGGTGATCAGGATGTGGAAAACGGTCAGGATCGCGATCATCGGGGCTCCGGGGCGGGCTTCCGCGGCCTGGTGAGTCGGGGCCGGGCATATATGGACGCCCGGCGCGGCGGTCTTGTAGCCCGCCCCGCAGCCCGGCGCCAGCCCCTGAAATGCCGCGGGAAAGCCGCAAATGGCTGGTCGCCGTCCCGGAAACCCGGTTATTTTCGCGCGTCCTGGCGGCGCAGCGCCTTGTGCCGCCAGCGCAGCAACGTCGCGTCGGCCGTCACCAACGTGGCGTCGTGCGCGATGGCCGTGGCGGCGATGAAGCGGTCGGCGGGGTCCGCGTGCGGCAGTTCGATCTGCCCCGCGAGGATCGCGCATTGACCGTCGAGCGGCCGCTCGCTCAAGCCTTGGGCCAGCAGCTCCGCGCGCCACGTCAATGGCGGCAACCGCAGCGTCAATCGCCGTTTCTCCAGCAGCATGGCGCATTCCCAGAAGCTGACGGCGCTTACGGACAGACGCTGGCCGTCCCAGGCTTCTTGGATCAGCCGCCGCGCCGCCGCGCCGAGGGATGGGTCGTCGTTGTCCATCCAAATCAGGGCATGCGTGTCGAGCAGGATCACTTCAACGCGTCCCAGTCCACGTCGATGGGCGAGATGATGTCGCCGGTAATCTTGATCTTCCCTTTGTGCAAGCCGAACGGGCTTTTCTTGCGCTTGCCGCGATGCGGAACCAGTTCCGCGACCGGCTTGCCCTTCTTGGTAATGACGACGCGGTGCTGGTAGCGCTGCACCTCGTCCATCAGCTTCAAGCACTTGGCCTTGAATTCGGACGCCTTCATCTCGCGCATGGCAAAACCCGATAGATGACCATGGTCATGACCATGGTCAATATAAGCAAAGTACCAGCATTGTCAATCTATTGGGCTGCCGCTTCGACCATCGACCAGAACGCGTCCACGTCCAGGCTCGCCCCGCCGACCAGGCATCCGTCCACCCCCTCGACCGCCAGGATCTCGGCGGCGTTTTTGGCGTTGGCCGAGCCGCCGTACAGCACGCGCATCCCGGCGCCCTGGCGCAGCGCGGCGCCGAGGCGCAAGCGCAAATGCCGGTGCGCCTCGGCGATGTCGGAGGCAGTCGGCGTCAGCCCGGTGCCGATCGCCCAGACCGGCTCGTAGGCGACGACCGCGCCGTCGGGCGTCGCCGCCGCCGGCAGCGAAGCGTCGATCTGGCGCTGGATCACGTCGAGATGCCGCCCCGCCTCGCGGTCGAGCCGGCTTTCGCCCACGCAGACGATCGGCACCAGCCCGGCGCGCAGCGCGGCTTCGGCCTTGGCGCGCACCTGGGCGTCGGTCTCGCCGTGCCCGGCGCGGCGCTCGGAATGCCCGACGATGACGTAGCTGCAGCCCAGCTCCTTGAGCATCGGCGCCGCGATATCGCCGGTGTGGGCCCCCCGGTCGGCCGCGTGGCAGTCCTGCGCGCCCAGGGCGACGGGCGATCCTGGGATCGCCTTGCCGACCGCGGCTAGGATGGTCGCGGGCGGGCACAGCACGATATCGGGCGGGGATTTGGCGGCCCGCGCGCGCGCGGCCAGCGCGACGGCGCGCGTCACGCCGTCGGCCAGCAGCCCGTTCATCTTCCAGTTCCCGGCGATCAGCCGGCGGCGCGTCGGCATCGCATGTCCTCCGCCCGCGCTTTCTACCAGTCCCGGGCGACCGGTGGTAAGCGCAAGCCGGGCGGTTTTAGGTTGCGGGGCTCGGCGGCTCGGCCCTATCATGCGCGCCGACAGGGAAAGCGCCTACTGAAACCGAGAGAAATCAACGAAATAACGGGCATTCTTCAGGCTAAACATGCTGCAATCCATCCGCTCCAAGGCCACGTCCTGGGTCATCAAAATCCTGTTCGGCATTTTGATCGTCAGCTTCGCGATCTGGGGCATCGGCGACATCCTGCGCGGGCCGGGCGCCCAGGCGACCGTGGCCCAGGTCGGCGACATCAGCATCTCGGCCCAGGAGCTCAACAACGAGTTCCGCACGCAGATCGACCGGCTCAGGCCCGTGTTCGGCGGCAACCTGGACACCGACAAGGCGCGCCAGCTGGGCCTGCTGGACCGCACGCTGGATACGCTGGTCGAGCGCGCGCTGATGCAGGAGGAGCTGAAGCACCTCGGCGTCACCGTGTCCGAGGCCGCGCTGCGCCGGCAAATCGCCTCGATCCCCGCTTTCCGCAACCAGGCCGGCCTGTTCGACCCGCAACGCTATGCCCAGGCGCTGCGGCAGAACAACATGACCGAGGCCGGCTTCGTTGCCACGCTGCGCCAGGACATGGCGCGCGCGCAGTTCGCCGGCTCGATCGGCGCGGGCATCGCGCCGCCGGCCACGCTGGCCGACCTGATGTTCCGCCACCGCGAGGAAAAGCGCGTCGCCGACTACGTCGCCGTGGAAGCCGCCGCCATGCCCGCCCCGCCCGCGCCCGACGAGGCCGAGGCCAGGGCGTTCCTGGAGCGCCACAAGGACCGTTTCTCGACGCCCGAGTTCCGCTCCCTGGAAATCGCGGCCGTCGATTCCGCCGCGGTGATGGCCGGCTTCAAGCCCGACGAGGCCAAGCTGAAGGAGTCCTACGAGCAGCGCCTGGCGGAATTCAAGAAGCCCGAACGCCGCCACCTGCTGCAAATGTCGCTGCGGGACGAGGACGCGGCCAAGCGCGCCAGGGAAGATGTCGCCAAGGGCAAGGATTTCCTGGCGGCGGCCAAGGAGACCGCCGGCCAGTCCGACGACACCACCCGGCTGGGCGCGGTGGCGAGGTCCGACCTGCCGCCCGACATCGCCGGGCCGGTCTTCGCGCTGGCCGCGGGCGCCGTGAGCGAGCCGGTCAAGACCGCGTTCGGCTGGAACCTCTTCCTGGTCGAGAAGATCGAGCCCGCGCATACCGAGACGCTGGAACAGGCCCGCGCGCGTTTGATCGCCGACCTGGCGCGCGAGGCGGCGGGCGGCGCCATCACCAGGCTTGGCCATAAGTTCGAGGACGAACGCGCCGGCGGCGCGTCGATGGCCGAGGCGGCCGGGCGCGCCGGCCTGAAGCTTTTTAAAGTCGCCGCCGTGGCGCGCGACGGCAAGGGCCCGGACGACAAGCCGGCCGAGGGGCTGCCGGCGGCCAACGCCGGACAGGCGGAGATCCTCAAGGCCGCGTTCGAGGCGCCGGTCAACGCCGACGCGCCGATGCTGGAATTGCCGGACGGCGGCGTCGTGTTCCTGCGCGTCATCTCGCTCACGCCGCCCGCGGTCAAGCCCTACGAGCAGGTGAAGGACGCGGTGATCGAGGCGATCGCCGCCGAGAAGCGCCGGAACGAGGCCGAGAAGACCGCCCAGGCGATCGTCGACAAGGTGAAGTCGGGAAGGCTTCTGCCCTCGGCCGCCGAAGGCCGCAAGGTCGAGGCCACCAAGCCCTTCACGCGCGCCGACGCCAACGCCTTCGGCCGGCCCGCGCCGGCGCTGACGCAGGGCGTGTTCAAGCTGAAGCCGGGCGAGCCGGCGCTGGGGCCCGTTCCCGGCGGCTACGTCGTCGCCGTGCTGAAGCAGGTCGTGCCGGCCGACCCGGCCGCCGACAAGGCCGCTTCCGAGCGCGTACGCGACGAGCTGCGCCAGGCCATCGCCAACGACATCTACGCGCAACTGACCGCGGCGCTGCGCCAGCGCATCGGCGTGGACGTGAAGCAGTCGGTCATCGACCAGGTGTTCAAGCCGCAGTAGCATCCCCTCGGGCTCCGGTGGAGCCCGACCACGCGCGGGAGTCCAATCCCCGCGCGTTCACCCCGATCGAGGACCCGCCGCCATGCATCCTTCGTTCGACGATTTCGCAGCGGTCTATCGCGGCAAGCGGCCGCAGGTGGTCTGGACCCGGCTGGTCAGCGACCTCGAGACGCCCGTCTCGGCCATGCTGAAGCTCTCGGACGGGCGGCCCAACAGCTTCCTTTTCGAATCGGTCGAGGGCGGCGCGGTGCGCGGCCGCTATTCGATCATCGGCCTGCGCCCCGACCTGATCTGGCGCTGCCGCGGCGACAAGGCCGAGGTCAACCGCCGCGCCCTGGTCGATCCCGACGCGTTCGAGCCGCACGGCGACGGCGCGCTCGACAGCCTGCGGGCGGTCATCGCCGAGACGCAGATGGAGATTCCCACGGGCCTGCCGCCGATGGCCGCCGGGCTGTTCGGCTACATGGGCTACGACATGGTGCGGCTGATGGAGCGGCTGCCCGACAAGAATCCCGACACCATGGGCATCCCCGACGGGCTGTTCGTGCGGCCGACGATCATCGCCATCTTCGACACGATCGAGGACACGGTGACGGTGGTCACGCCGGCCTGGCCCGACGCCGAGATCGGCGCGCGCGCGGCCTACGACCGGGCCTGCGAGCGCCTGGCGGCGGTGGTGCTGGATTTCGGCCGCTCGCTGCCGCACCGCCGCGAGCCGCCCTCGGGCATAGCCCGCCTGCCCCAGCCCTCGTCGAACACCACGCGCGAGCAGTACCACGCCATGGTCGAGCGCGCGAAGGAGTACATCCGCGCGGGCGACGCGTTCCAGGTCGTGCCCTCGCAGCGCTTCGCCGTGCCGTTCCACCTGCCGCCGCTCGCGCTCTATCGCGCCTTGCGCCGGCTCAACCCCTCGCCGTTCCTGTTCTTCCTCGATTTCGGCGAGTTCGCCGTGGTCGGCTCCAGCCCCGAGCTGCTGGTGCGCCTGCGCGACAACCAGGTGACGATCCGCCCGATCGCCGGCACCAGGCGGCGCGGCGCCACGCCCGAGGAGGACAAGGCGCTGGCCGAGGACCTGCTCGGCGATCCCAAGGAGCGCGCCGAGCACCTGATGCTGCTCGACCTCGCGCGCAACGACGTGGGGCGCATCGCCAGGATCGGCAGCGTGCGCGTGACCGAACAGTTCACGATCGAGAACTACTCGCACGTCATGCACATCGTCTCGAACGTGGTGGGCGAGCCCGACCCGGACTATGACGCGATGGACGCGCTGATCGCGGGCTTTCCCGCCGGCACGGTCTCGGGCGCCCCCAAGGTCAGGGCGATGGAGATCATCGACGAGCTCGAGGTTGCGCGGCGCGGGGTCTATGGCGGCTGCATCGGCTATTTCGCCGCCAACGGCACGATGGACAACTGCATCGCGCTCAGGACCGCGGTGGTGAAGGACGGGGTGATGTACGTGCAGGCCGGCGGCGGCGTGGTCGCCGACAGCGACCCCGAGGCCGAGTACCAGGAGACCGTCAACAAGGCCCGCGCGCTGGTGCGCGCCGCCGAGGAGGCCGTGCGCTTCGCCAGCGAGCGCAAGAACGAGCCGTAGGCCCCTCGGTTCTGACGAGGCAGTTCCAAATTTGCCCAGCGCGCTTCGCCGCCGGCCGCGCTAAGCTCGCTTCATGGCCGAGCGGCAAGCCGAGGCGAGGTTCGAGCACGCGGGCGTGCGCTACGTCTATCGCGTGCACCACGACGCCGAGCGCATGACGAGCGGCAGCGAGCTTCGGGCCGAGGACGGCCGCAACGAGCCGCTGTGCCTGGCGGTGGGCGGAGCGTGGCTGATCCGCGGTCCCCGCGCGCTGGTCGAAAGCCTCAAGAACCGCCGGGGCATGCAGTTCGACGACGCCGGGGTGTTCGCGTTCGCGAACGAGGACGACGACGAGGCGACGCGGCGCATTCCCGCCGGCCACGTGCTGTTCCATTTCTTCGAGCTGCCGACGGCGATCATGGCCGAGCCGGCGTTCCGCCGGTTCGTCGGCCGATTCGGCCTGGCCGCGCTCGACGCCGACGCGGCGGTCGGCCGGCTCGACTTGGCCCCGGCCGAGCGCGCGGCGCTGGGCGCCGAACTGGCGGCGCTGGTGGAGACGCCTGATGCCTAGCCGTCCGTTGCGCGCGGCGGTCGCGGCGGCGGCGTTGTTCCCCGCCGCGCTCCCGGCAGCCCTGGCCGATAATGCCGCCGACAGGGGCCGCGCGGCGCTGCGCGACTGCTTGCAGAAGCTGCCGCTGAACCGGCTCGCCGACGAGCGCGCCATCGCCCAATGCCTCGACCAGGGCCAGCGCGCCGCCGAGGCCGAGGACAAGCGCCAGGG
>JBQTIS010000478.1:0-2094 GCA_052387895.1 Rhodospirillales bacterium
CGCGCCGGCGCGGCGACTTGGCGGCGGGCTTTTCGTCCATGTCCTCGAAGAAGAACGCCATCGGCACGTCCAGCACGCGCGCCAGATCGTACAGCCGGCTGGCGCCCACGCGGTTCGAGCCGCGCTCGTATTTCTGCACCTGCTGGAACGTAAGGCCGATCAGCTCGCCGAGCTTCTCCTGGCTAAGGCCCAACAGAGTGCGCCTAACGCGGATGCGGCCCCCGACATGGACGTCGATCGGGTGCGGCCCGCCGCCGCGGCGGCGGCGCGGACCCGGACGCTTTGCTTTTGCGCGAACAGCCATAGCGGGTGACGGCCTCCTTGGGACTGGCGTTCTTCTTGGTCGGCGAAATGGCGCAATATCGCCAATGAAAGCGTTGTTAGCGGCAACGAAAATGCGCCAACCGAGCGAAAAGCGCAACTTCTATATATTCGATTTGGTACGAAATTGCGACATCCGCGCCAACATGACGCATAACAGGGCCGCCGCGGCCAGGAACCCGAACGCCGCCCAGTCGCCCCAGCGCCCATAAAGCGGCGCGTCGATGGCGCGCGGCAGTTTTGCATCGATCACGCCGGTGCGGCCGAGATCGAGCCTAGCCGTCACCCGCCCGTAGGCGTCGACGATGCCGGAGACGCCGGTATTGGCCGAGCGCACCAGCGGCAGGCCTTCCTCGACCGCGCGCAACCGCGCGATGGCGAAGTGCTGGCGCGGGCCGGGGCTGTCGCCGTACCAGCCGTCGTTGGTGATGTTGAGCAGCCATTGCGGACGGTCGGCGCGATCTACCACGTTGCCGGGAAAGATCGCCTCGTAGCAGATCAACGGGCTGACCGGCGGCAAGCCGGAAAGGCGGAGCGTGCGGGGGCCCGGACCGGCCGAGTAATCGGAGGCGCCCTCGACCATCTTGGTCAGCGGCAGGTAATCCTTCAGCGGCACATATTCGCCCAGGGGCACGAGATGGAACTTGTCGAAGGCCGCGGCCACGCGGCCCGACCGGTCGACCGCCAAAAGGCTGTTCCACAGATGGCGCTTGCCGCCGTCCTCGCCGCGCCGCGGCGCGCCGGTCAACAGCACCCCGCCTGGCGGCACCGCCTGGGCCACCGCCGCCAGCGCCGCCGGCTGCTCGGCCAGGAAGAACGTCGCCGCCGTCTCGGGCCAGACGATGTGCGTCACGCGCTCGTGGCCCGCGCCGGTCGAGAGCGCGAGATGGAGCAGGAAATTCGCCTCGTGCCGCGCGCGGCTCCATTTCTGCGCCTGCGGCACGTTCGGCTGGACCACGCGCAACATCACGCCGGGCACGGCGTCGGCTCCCAAATCGGGCGCCCGCGCGAGCCGCGCCGCTCCAAATCCCCAGACCGCGACAAGCGCCAGGGCCGCGGCGCCGACCGAGGCAAGGCCCGCGCGCGCATGCGCGCGGTCCGCCAAGAGCGCGGGCATGGCGAAGGCCGCGACCGTGACCAGGCTGAGGGCGTAGACGCCGCCGAGCGCAGCCAGTTGGATCATCGCGTCCGAGAAGGTCCAGGCATAGCCCGCGAGATTCCAGGGAAAGCCCGAGAACAGGTGGCCGCGCAGCCATTCGAACGCGGTCCACCACAGGGCGAAGGCCAGGATCCGCGCGGGACCCGCGAGCGGCACGAGGCGCAGCGCCGCCGCGGCCAAGCCGATGAACACCGCCAGCAGCGACGGCAGGAAGCCGACGACGATGGGATAGACCGGCAGGAATTTGAGGCCGAACAGCAGCAGCGCGTTGACGATCCACCACAGCCCGACCAGGAAATGGCCGAAGCCGAACAGCCAGCCCGCGGCGAAGGCGCCGCGCGGGCCGCGCGCGGAATCGACCAGCCACACCAGGCCGGTCAGCGCCACGACGCCCAGCGGCAGCAGATGGAACGGCGGCAGGGCCAGCGCCAGCAATGCGCCCAGTCCCAGCGCCGTCAGCGCGCGCCGCCAGCCGCGCAGCGCCATGACGCGCGCGCGGCCGTTCGCGAATGCCCGATGGATTCCGCCAGAAAGCGTGGCGCCGGCGTCTAGTCGTTGCGCTGCCGGCGCGCCGGAGCGCCTCACGCCGCGTCCGCCGGCTTCGGCATGTTGCG
>JBQTIS010000479.1:0-8815 GCA_052387895.1 Rhodospirillales bacterium
GGCCGGCATTCCCGGCCTCGGCGCCCAGGCCGTGGGCGAGCCCACGGTGCGGGGGCCCGAGCGAATCCAGACCGGCCACGGCGCGGGCGAGCCGGCGGTGCTGCCGAGCGGTCTGACCGCCGGCGACACGGTGCATGTCGACGTGATCGACCGGGAAGGCAACATGGTCGCGGCCACGCCCAGCGGCGGCTGGCTGCAAAGCTCGCCCGCGATCCCGGCCCTCGGCTTCTGTCTGGGCACGCGCGGGCAGATGTTCTGGCTGGACGAACGCTCGCCCTCGGCGCTCGCGCCCGGCAAGCGCCCGCGCACCACGCTGACGCCGTCGCTGGCGCTTAAAGACGGCAAGCCGTGGCTGGCCTTCGGCTCGCCCGGCGGCGATTCGCAGGAGCAATGGCAGGCGCTGTTCTTCCTCAGGCACGTGCATCACGGCATGAACATGCAGGCGGCGATCGACGCGCCCAATTTCCACACCGAGCACGCGCCGTCGAGTTTCTGGCCGCGCGCGGCCAAGCCCGCGCATCTGGCGCTCGAGGACCGGCTGCCGGCCGCGACCCAGGCCGAGCTTCAGCGCCGCGGCCATATGCTGGAGAAGCGCGGCGACTGGGCGCTGGGGCGGCTGTGCGCGGCCAAGCGCGAGGACGGCGTGCTGAAGGCCGCCGCCAATCCGCGCGGCATGCAGGGCTACGCGGTCGGGCGTTGACGCCCTACTCCGCCTTCAGCAGCTCGGCCAGCGCCGAGCCTTCCTTCTTCTCCAGCTCCTCGAAGCCGCCTTCCTCGGCGATGCGGCCTTCGGCCATCACCACGACGCGGGGGAAGCGCCTGGCGGTCGACGCCTTTTGCAACGCCCAGTACAGACCCTTGCCCTTAAACTCGCGCAGCACGCCGTCGACCACCCGCGCGTCGGAGGCCGCGTCCAGCGCCGTGGTGGCCTCGGCCAGCACCAACAGGTCGGGGCGCTTCAAGGCCGCGCGCGCGACGCCCAGCTTCTGGCGCTGGGCCGCCGACAGGCGCGAGCCGCGCGTGCCGACCTGGAAGCCCAGCCCCGCCTCGACGATGGCGTCGTGCAGGCTCAGCTCCGCGATCACCTCGGCCATCATGGCGTTGGCGCGCTGCATCGCCTGGGCCTGGTTCAGCGCCACCTTGCCGAACAGGATGTTGTCGCGCAGCGTCAGCGCCGTGTTGAACTTCTCGGGATCGAAGAACTCGACGCGCCCTTTCAGCTTTTCGGGCAGGCCTTCCGCGAAGGCGCGGCGCGCGGCCAGCATCTTGGCCTTAAACGCGTCCGTGATCTGGACATGGCGGTCGCGAGTCGGCACCAGCTTGAACGGCACCGACATCATCATCGCCCGCTCGTCGGCGTTGAGCGAAGCGGCGCCCTCGCGCTTGGCCTTGTCGACGACCGGGCGATAGTCCGGCAGCTCGTCCAGCTTCACCACGCTGACCTCGGCCAGCAACGAACTGCCGTCGGCCACGTCGCCCACCAGCTCGATCAGGTTGCCGATCACCGCGAGTCCCATTTCCAGGAACGCGTCGCTCAATTCAGCGCGCTGGAGCACCGCGAGAACATAGGCGTTGCTGCCCAGCGTCTCGGGATCGAACGCCGCCGGGTCGGCGGTGCCGAAGAACAGGTTTTCCGCCAGCGTGGCGTTCACGATGAACTTGGCCGGGTCGAACGGCTCGACCAGCTGCGCGTTGGCTTGGTCGGCGAGGCGCGCGCGCATCGCCGCGCGGGCCTTGAGCAGCCGCGCCACCAGCTCGGGGGCGCGCTTGACGTCGATCGTCACGCGCAAGCCGAGCTGATACACGTCCTCGATCATGTCGGCCATGGCGAGCGCCTTGAGCGTCGCCTGCTTCAGGCCCGCCTCGTCCGCCAGCCCCAGCGTGTCGTGGTCGATCCATCCCGCGCGGACGTCGTCGGTCGAATTGCCGGCGATCGCCGCCTCGGCCAGCGCGCGGCGCACCGCCGCCGCCTCGTTGGCCCCGTACTCCGCGGGCCTGACCGGCCGGTGCTTCAAGACGTAGTGCAGGTTGTCGCCGACCGTTCCGGTGGCGAGCCCCGTGTCGGAGCCGACATAGGCGATGCGCCGCCCCAGCACCGCCATCGGCACCTCGGCGACGTCGCGCCCGCCGACGCGCACCGTACCGCTCGAAGGCCGCACCAGCCCGGCGAGCAGTTGGCCCAGCACGTCCTTGCCGCTTTGGCCGGCGCCCACCGCCGCCACGTGCTCGTTGAGCGGCAAGGCCAGGTTGACGCGCTCGAGCAGCGTGACGCCCTCGTCGGTGACGGTGGCGTCGCGCGCCGCCACCTCGCCGACGAGCTTTTCCACGCGTTCGATCGGCGGCTCGAACGGCGTCAGGCCCTCGACGTTGAAGGCGGTCACCACCTGCTCGTATTTCTGCTGCGAGTCCTGCTGGAGGTGGTAGTTGTTCAACAGTTCGTTCCACGGCGACAGCATGTCCTTCTGCGCCGCCAGCGCCGCCACCAGCGCGCCCAGGCTCAACTGGCCTTCCAGCACCAGGTAGCCGCCGATCGAAAAGAACAGGAATGGCGTCATCTGCGTCAGGAAGTTGTTGAGGAACTTCACGAAGAATTTCAGGTTGTAGATCTTGAAGCGGATCGCGAACACGCGGCCCATGCGGTCGGCGTAGTCGGCGCGCTCGTAGTCGATGGTCTGGTGCGCGCGGATTTCGCGCGCCAGGTTGACCGTGTCGCCGATTCGCTCGCTGACCTTGCGCATCTCGCGCACGCGCTCCTTGCCCAGGGTGCGCACCTTTTTCTGCAGCTTGGGAATCAGGTATCCCTGGACCGGGTAAAGCGCGATGCAGGCCAGGCCCATGCGCCAATCCTGGGCGAACACGAAGAGGATCGCGGTCGCCAGCAGGCCGCCCTGGTACAGCGGCACGACGAAGGCGTCGCCGATGAAGCCGCCGACGGGCTCGACCTCGGCGGTGACCATGTTGATCAGCTCGCCCTCCGAGGTCTTGCGGAAATGCGGCAGCGGAAAGCGCAGGATGGTGTCGTAGAGCTGGTAGCGCAGCCGGCGCAGCATGCGCTCGCCCAGCTTGCCCTTCAACACGTTGATGTAGAGCTTGAATCCGCCGTTGATCACGACGAAGCCGAAGAACACGGCGCACAGGAACGCCAGGATGCCGTAGCGGTTGTCGCCGAACAGGTCGATCGGGACGCCGAAGAACGACGGCGGCGCGACCTTGCCCTTCGACACGTCCAGCGCCTTGTTGATGATCTGCTTGGGAACGTCGAGGGAGGCGTAATAGAACGGCAGCGAGGACAGCGTTACGCAGATGATGAAGATCTGCACGCGCCAGGAATGGCGCAGGATGTACTTGAACAGGCTGGTGTCGAACGCCTGGGTCATGCGCCGGGCCCTTGTTGGAACCTCGAGGTCTGGCAGCGCGGCCTTGGGCCGTTTCCCCAAGCCCGCCCGGCGCTCCCCCGTCAGCGCCCGCACGTTACACGCAGCCTTCCCCCCGCTTCAAGCGCCGTGGGCCATCGGCTACAGTGGCGCTTCGGCGCCGCAAGCGCCCCGGAGAACGCGGAAAATGGCCGAAAAAACCGAAGCCAGGCGCGGCCCGCGCCCCGTATCGCGCGATCCGCTGTTCATGCGCCGGGCGGTGGCCCTCAGTCTTCACAACGCCGGCAGCGACCGCGGCGGGCCGTTCGGCGCCGTCGTGGTGAAAGACGGCCGTATCGTCGGCGAAGGCGCCAACCGGGTGACGATCCAGCGCGATCCGACGGCCCATGCCGAGATCGTGGCGATCCGCGCCGCCGCCAAGCGGCTCAAGACCCACGATTTGACCGGCGCGGTGATCTACGCCAGCTGCGAGCCCTGCCCGATGTGCCTGACCGCGATCCTGTGGGCGCGCATCGACCGCATGGTCTATGCCTGCTCGCGCGCCGACGCGGGCAAGGCCGGATTCGACGACGACTGGTTCTACCGCCAGGTGGCGCTGCCGGTGGACCGGCGGGCGCTGAAATCGAAGCGCATGATGGCGCAACAGGCGCGCCGGGCCTTCCGCGTCTGGGCCGCCAACCCGGTGAAGGTGGAGTATTGAACCAAGCGCACGCGGGGCCGGTCAGGCCTGGGCGGATTTCTCGGCCCGCTTGCGTTCGTGCGGGTTGAGGATGGTCTTGCGCAGGCGGATCGACAGCGGCGTCACCTCCACCAGTTCGTCGTCGGCGATATAGGCGATCGCCTGCTCCAGCGACATGCGGCGCGGCGGCGTCAGGCGCATCGCCTCGTCCGCCGCCTTGGTGCGAACGTTGCTCAAGTGCTTCTCGCGCAGCGGGTTCACTTCCAGGTCGCTGTCGCGGGTGTGCTCGCCGATGATCATGCCCTGGTACACCTTGACGCCCGGGTCGATGAACATCGGCCCGCGCTCTTCCAGGTACCACAGCGCGTAGGTGACGGAATTGCCGTTGGCGGTCGAAATCAGCACGCCCTTGCCGCGCCCGTCGATCGGGCCCCGCCAGGGACCGTAGCCGGCGAAGCTGCGGTTCATCACCCCGGTGCCGCGCGTGTCGGTCAGGAATTCGCCGTGATAGCCGATCAGGCCGCGCGACGGCACGCTAAACAGAAGGCGGAGCTTGCCGGCGCCGCTGGGGCGCATCTCGTTCATCTCGCCCCGGCGCCTGGCGAGCTTCTCCACCACGATGCCGGTATAGGCGTCGTCCACGTCGACCAGCACGTCCTCCAGCGGCTCGAGGCGCTGGCCGGTCGCGGGATCGGTTTTCATCAGCACGCGCGGGCGGCCGACCGACAGCTCGAAGCCCTCGCGCCGCATGGTCTCGATCAGGACGCCCAGTTGCAGCTCGCCGCGCCCGGCCACCTCGAACGTGTCCTTGTCGGCGGTCTCCGTGACGCGGATCGCGACGTTGCCCTCGGCCTCGCGCAGCAGGCGCGCGCGGATCACGCGGCTGGTCACCTTGTCGCCCTCGGTGCCGGCCAGCGGCGAGTCGTTGATCGAGAAGCTCATCGCCAGCGTCGGCGGGTCGACCGGCGCGGACGCGATTGGCTTTTCCACGGCCAGGTCGCAGATCGTGTCGGCCACGGTCGCGGTCTGGAACCCGGCGATGGCGACGATGTCGCCGGCCCGGGCCTCGTCCACCGGCACGCGCTCCAGGCCGCGGAACGCCAGCAGCTTGACGATGCGCGTCTCCTCGACCTTGCCCTGGGCGCGGTTCAGCGCCTTGACGGTCGCGTTGGCGCGCACGACACCGGCGTGGATACGCCCGGTCAGCACGCGGCCGAGGAACTGGTCGCCCTCCAACAGCGACACCAGCATCGAGAACGGCGCATCGGGATTTACCCGCGGCGGGCGCACATGGTCGAGGATCATGTCGAACAGCGGCGCAAGGTCGGCGCGCGGACCCTCGGGCTTGGCGGCGGCCCAGCCCTGGCGCGAGGAGGCGAACAGCGTGGGGAAGTCGAGCTGCGCTTCGCTCGCGTCCAGCGCCGCGAACAGGTCGAACACCTCGTCGTGGACCTGGTGCGCCCTGGCGTCGGGCCGGTCCACCTTGTTGACCACGACGATGGGCTTGAGGCCCGCCTTCAGCGCCTTGCCGACCACGAACTTGGTCTGCGGCATCGGCCCCTCGGCCGCGTCCACCAGCACCACCACGCCGTCCACCATGTCCATGATGCGCTCGACCTCGCCGCCGAAATCGGCGTGGCCGGGCGTGTCGACGATGTTGATGCGCACGCCCTTCCAGACCACCGAGGTGCACTTGCTGAGGATGGTGATGCCGCGCTCGCGCTCCAGGTCGTTGGAATCCATCGCGCGCTCGGCGACCTGCTGGTTGTCGCGGAACGTGCCGGATTGCCGCAGCAGCGCGTCCACCAGCGTGGTCTTGCCGTGGTCGACATGGGCGATGATGGCGACGTTGCGCAGGGTCATGCGGGGCGGAGCGTCATGTCTGGCGCGGTTCTGCCGGTGGCCGGTTTTTGGGAGCCGCTTCGAGGGGGCATGCCCCCAGGCGCGGCGGGAGGCGGGTTTATATAGGCAGGCAGACCCGGACTCAAGGGTTTCCGGCGCTATCCCCGCGTGCTGCGGGCGAAAAAATCGCCGACGCAGACGGTATGGGTGACGAGGCCCACGCCCGGGCGCCAGTCGTGGAGCTGGAATCCCGGCGGCTCCAACGTGAAGATCGGCGGTGCGCCGGGCCGGAAATCGAGCGCGAACTGGTGCGCGGTCGAGGGGCAGACGGTCACCACCGTGCCGCGCCAGCGCAGCGCCATCGCCCGGTGCGCGTGGCCGCACACCACGCGCTCGACCTGGGGGTGGCGCGCCAGCACCGCGCCGAATTCGCCCGCGCCCTGCAGCCTATAGTCGTCGAGGTGCTCGATGCCCACGGTGACGGGCGGGTGGTGCATCACCACGACGGTCGGCTTGTCCGGCGCCTCCTTGAGCCGCTGGTCGAGCCATCGGCAGCGCGCCGGGTCCATGCGCCCGCCCACCTCGCCCGGGATCAGCGTGTCGAGCGCCACCAGCCTGACCGGCAGGTGCTCGATCGTGTAGTTGAGATGCTCGCCCGATTGCGGCAGATAGGCGTGGTCGGCGAAGGCCGCGCGCAAAGCCCCGCGCTCGTCGTGATTGCCGGGGATGACGTAGACCGGCTGGCGGAGCGGCGCCAGCGCCGCGCGCAGCCGCGCGTATTCCTCGGAATGGCCCGAATCCGCCAAATCGCCGGTCGCCAGCACGATATCGGGCTGAGGGTCGAGGCGCCGGAGATGCGCCACGGCCGCCTCCAGCATCGGCAGCGTGTCGACGCGGTTGTAGATCAGCTCGCCCGCGCGCTTGATGTGCGTGTCGGTGATCTGCGCGATCAGCATCGCCTAGTACGCGCCGATGAACAGCGCCACGCCCAGGGCCAGGATCAGCCCGGGCCCCAGCAGGTCGAGCGCGCGGCGCCAGCGCGCCGGGCGTTCTGGCTTTTGGCCCCGCTCGGCCAGGGCGAGCGTGCGGCGGCGCGCGAGCATGCCGAACAGGCCGAAGCCGGTCAGCGTGACCGCCATGCCCAGGCCGATCAGCAGCACCAGGACCAGGCCGACCAGCGGAATGCCGTTGGCGATGCAATAGATCAGCACCAGCACCGCGCCGGTGCAGGGCACCGCGCCCGCGACCAGCGACACCATGGCGGCGCTGCGCCCCTGGCCCTTGCCGTGGCCGCGATGGCCGTGGTCGTGGTGGTCATGGTGGTGATGCGCGTGCGCGTTGCCGCGCCAGGCGCTCGCCAGCATCCAGGCGCCGATCGCCGCCACCGCCGCGTACGAGGCGAGCTTCAGCTCGCGCATGTCCTCGGGGCTGGGCGGCGCGGCGCCGGTCATGACGGCCATGGCGATGGCGGCGACCAGGATCGCCCCGCCGACATGCACCAGCGCGATCTGCCCGCCCATCAGCGCCCCGCGCCAGGCCCGCGCGTCGCGGCCGATGAAGTACGACACCACCAGCATCTTGCCGTGGCCCGGCCCGGCGGCGTGGAACACGCCATAGGCGAAGGCCAGCGCCGCCCCGATCAACAGCGCCGCGGGCGAGCCCTTGTTGATCTCGGCCAGGCGCTGGTTGAGCTGGCGGTTCACCTGGCGCTGCACGCCGACGAACCAGCCGCCGGCCGCGGCGGGCGGCGCGGCCGTCTCGGATTGCGGCGCTGCCTGCGGCCGGCTGCCGGGCGAGAACGGGTTGCCCTGGGCCCAGACGCCCGGCGCGAGCAGCAACGCTGCGAGCAGCAATGCCGCCGCCAGCAACAAGGCGGGAAGCGCGGTGCGGACGATCAGGGCGCTTTTTCGCATTTCAGCCGCATCTCCAACGGAATCACCTGCCCGCTATAGATACGCTTGCTGGGATTTTCCGCCACCGTGGCGCGGCAGGCGATCCCGGCGTTGCCCTCGAACCGCGCGCCCTCGCGCCCGCCCATGTCCAGCTCGACGAAATACTCCAGGTCGTAGACGCTGAAGCTGAACCCCTGGCGCAACGGATCGACCGGCGCGTCCAGCGGCACGGTGAATTCGTACACCAGCTGGTTCTTCTCGATGCCGGCGGTGAATCCCAGGACGCGCACCGTCGGCACCGGCTTGTCGTCGACCGTGACGTAGGTGAAGTAGCTGTAGGTCGAAAGATTGGCGAACGCGCCCTTCTCCAACTCCTTCAGCTCGGCCGCGTCGAACTTGCCGTCCTTGTTCTTGTCGAACTGCTGGATGATGCTGGCGCTGAAAATCTCGTCGAACATCCAGCGCAGCCTGATCGCGCCGATCCGGCCCTGCTGGAACACGAAGGTGGCGGTGTTGTCGATCCAGACATGCGGGTGGGCATGGGCCGGCATCGCGGCGGAAAGCGCGCCGGCGCAGGCCAAACCAGCAAGGCTACGCCGCATTGTTCCAACCCTCCAGCACGGCGCGCAAGAAACGCTCCAGATCGTCCGACAGCGCCGCGGCGCCGCTCAGCGTAGAATCGTGGCTGGGCGCGCGCTTGTCCATCCCCGCGCCCATGTTGGTGACCGCCGCGATGCCCAGCACCCTGAGCCCGCAATGCCGCGCCACGACCGTCTCCGGCGCCATCGACATGCCGACGAAGTCTCCGCCCAGCCGGCGCGCCGCGCGAATCTCGGCCGGAGTCTCGAAGCTGGGACCGGAAAAATGCACCATCACGCCCTGGGCCAGGTTCACTTTCGCGCGACCGGCCGCGCGCTTGGCCAGCTTGCGCAGCGCCGGATCGTAGGCGTCGTTCATCGAGGGAAAGCGCGGGCCGATCGAGTCGTCGTTGGGGCCGGCCAGCGGACTGAAGCCCGACAGCACGATAT
>JBQTIS010000480.1:0-12624 GCA_052387895.1 Rhodospirillales bacterium
CATGTCCAGCGGGCTGATCGGCGCGCTCAGCATGGTGGGTCTGTTGATGGTGGACGAGCCGGGCAAGCTTTCGGGCTTCGTCGATTTCAAGAACGGCCTGATGACCGAGCGCAACCTGCAAATCGCCAACAGCAAGGTGCTGCTGGTGACGCATGGCTGGGTCAGCCTGCCGGTCTATCGCCAGGACTTCGCGATCGAGGCCTATAACCGCCAAGCCGCCCCGCCGCCGGCGGGCCAGCAACAGCCGCCCTATATCGCCGTGCAGTTGCGCGGGCCGCTGGACGAGAAGCGCAACGTCCGCGTCTATGGCGAGCGGGTGCAGCGCGGGGTGTCGTCGGGCGGCCCCATCGGCGGCATCCAGGACCTACTCAAGGGCAACATTCCGGGCATTCCGGGCACGCAAACCGCGCCCGCTCCGACCGGGACACCCGCGCCGGCCAAACCCAGCCCCGCGGATCAGTTCAAGAGCATTCTCGACGCGCTGACCAAGCCGAAGCAGTAGCTGGCGTCAGCCTCCCTTGATCCGCTCCAGCACGTAGACGCGCAGCGCGCTCGACAGGTTGGCCGCGCGCGTGCGGCCGGCCAGGCGCGCGTTCGCCCGGTCCACCTCGGCGATCAACCGGGCCAGGGGCACGCCGCGCCCGGCGGCGATCGCGCGCAGCGCGTCCCAGAACGCCTGCTCCAGCGACACGCTGGTGCGGTGCCCGGCTATCGCGACCGAGCGCTTGCGGATGGCGCGGGGCGCGGCCTGTGGAGACGAAATGGGCGCCGTCAAGGCTTTTTGTCGGCCGGCTTCGGCCCCAGCATCTTCTTGGGGTCCACCAGCCGGTCGAACTCCTCGCCCGAAAGCAGCTTCAGCTCGATCGCGGCTTGGCGCAGCGTGAGATTTTTTTCGTGCGCCAGTTTCGCCACCTTGGCCGCGTTGTCGTAGCCCAAGCGCGGATTGAGGGCCGTGACCAGCATCAGCGAGCGTGCGACCAGCTCGGCGATGCGCGCGCGGTCCGGCTCGATGCCGGCGACGCAATGCTCGGTGAAGCTCATGGCCGCGTCGGACAGAAGCCGGATCGAGCGCAGCACGTTGTCGGCGATCATCGGCTTGAACACGTTGAGCTCGAAATGGCCCTGCGAGCCGGCCACGGTGACGGCCACGTGGTTGCCCATCACCTGGGCGCACACCATGGTCAGCGCCTCGGCCTGGGTCGGGTTGACCTTGCCCGGCATGATCGAGCTGCCCGGCTCGTTCTCGGGCAGCTTGAGCTCGCCCAGGCCCGAGCGCGGCCCCGAGCCCATCAGCCTGATGTCGCTGGCGACCTTGAAGCAGGCGGCGGCGGCGGCGGAAAGCTCGCCCGACAGCGCCACCAGGTCGTCATGCGCCGCCAGGCCGTAGAACTTGTTCTCGGCAGCGGTGAACGGCAGGCCGGTCAGCGCCGCGATCTCTTTGGCGAGAACCGTATCGAAGCCCTGCGGCGCGTTCAGGCCCGTGCCCACGGCGGTGCCGCCCTGCGCCAGGGGGAAAAGACGCTTCGTCGCCGCCTCGATCCGCCGCGCGGCGGCCGCGACCTGCGCGGCGTAGCCCCCGAATTCCTGCCCCAGGGTCAGGGGCGTCGCGTCCATCAGGTGCGTGCGGCCGATCTTGACGATGTCGGCGAACGCGCGCGCCTTCGATTCCAGCGCGGCGTCCAGGACGCCCAGCGCGGGCAGCAGGCGGCCATGCACCGCGCGGGTCGCCGCTCTGTGCATGACCGTGGGGCAGCTGTCGGTCGAGGATTGGCTGAGGTTGACGTGGTCGTTCGGGTGCACCGGCTTCTTGTCGCCGCGCCTGCCGCCCAACAGCTCGTTGGCGCGGTTGGCGATCACCTCGTTGGCGTTCATGTTGGACTGGGTGCCCGAGCCGGTCTGCCACACCACCAGCGGGAAATGGTCGTCCAGCAGGCCTTCGGCGACTTCTCTCGCCGCCTTGGCGACCACCTCGCCCAGTTTCTGGTCCAGCACGCCCAGCGCCACGTTGGCGCGCGCGGCGGCCAGCTTTTGCAGGCCGAATGCGTGCACGATCTCCGCCGGCATGGGCTCGGGCCCGATGCGGAAATTGCGGCGCGAGCGCTCGGTCTGCGCCCCCCACAGCCGGTCCTCCGGCACGTCCACCGGGCCCAGGGAATCGGTTTCGACGCGGGTCTTGGCCATGCCGCGATTGTAACGCGGCAGGGGCTTCCGGCCTATTGCGGACAAATATACCCGGCGCCGCTGGGGTTCTTGAAGCAGCCCACCGATTCCGGCAGCAGCCATTTCGGCAGGAACAGCACCACTTCGGGGAACAGCAAGGTGAAGCCGATGGTGAACAGAAACACGATGTAGAGCGGGAACGAGCGATACATCGCCTTGTAGAACGGCACGCCCACGAATTTCGCGCCGATCAGCAGGGACAGGCCGTAGGGCGGGGTGATCAGGCCGAACACCAGGGTGGTGATGATCAGCACGCCCATGTGCACCGAGTTGATGTTGCCCAAATCCGCCAGCTTGAGGATGATCGGCATGAAGATGATGATCGCGGGCACCGCATCGACGAAATCGCCGACGATTATGAAAAGCAGCACCAAAAGGAACATGATCATGCGCGGGTCGGTGCCGGCGTAGTGCTGAATCCAGTCCGCCACCATGTCGGGTCCGCGCAGATAGGCCAGCATCCAGCCGAAGGCCGAGGCGCCGGCCACCGCCGCCAGCGGCAGGGAAAAGAGCAGCCCCGTGTACATGAAGTCCTGCGGCAGCTTCCAGACGTGGCTGGGTCGCAAGGCCGGGATCAGGACCAGCAGGATGTAGAACGCCGCCACCATGCCGGCCTCGGTGGGCGTGAACCAGCCCGTGAGGATGCCCCCCATGATGATCACGGGAATCACCATCGGCAGGGCCGATCCGCGCACAGCGACAAACAACTCGACCATGTTGGCGCGCGTCTTCAAATGCCCTGTCGGCCCGAAGAAATAGCTGTAGATCATGAGGCCGATGCCGATCATCACCCCCGGCACCACGCCCGCGAGGACCAGGCCGCCGATCGACACGTTGCCGGTGGCGCCATAGACCACCGCCATGATCGAGGGCGGGATCAAATTGGCGATGGTCGAGGCCGAGGCGATCAGCGCCGCGGTGAAAGCGCGGTCGTATTTCTCCTTGTCCATCTCGGGCGCGATGCTGCGGCTCAACACCGCCACGTCGGCGGCCGACGAGCCCGAGATGCCGGCGAAGAACATGCTGAACAGGGTGACCACCTGCGCCAGGCCGCCGCGCAGATGGCCGACCAGCACTTGGGCCAGGCGGATCATGCGCTGGGTCACGTCGGCCGAGGTCATCAGCTCGCCCACCAGAAGGAAAAACGGAATCGCCAGCAGCGTTTCGGAGTCGATGCCGTGGAACATCTGTCCGATGATCGACTGGAAGCTGACTGGGGTGAGCGCCGTCGCCACCAGCACGCCGCTCATGATGGCAAACGCCACCGGCACGCCCATATAGCCGAGGCTCAGGAACAGCATCGCCATGATGACGAGGATCGGTCCCTCGCTCATTCCGTAGGTTCCCCGGAATACTCCTGGTCCTCCGGCCCCTCGAAGCCGTTCTTCCAGCCGTTGACGATCTGCTCGACCATGAACAGAAGCACCAGCGCGCCGGATATGGGCACGCTTGCGGTGTAATAGGTCAACGGAATCAGCGAAGGCATGCGGAAGCTGCCGAGGTCGTGCAGCGCATTCTGCATGCCGAACCAGACCATGAATCCGGCGACGATCATCACGATGACGCGGTTGAACGTCTCGATGTTCCGGCGCCTGGCGCCCTTCATGCGCTTGGTGATTTCCGCCAGGTAGATGTGGTCGTGGCGCCGGGCGGCCGCGGCGATGCCGATGAACACGCCCCAGGCGAAGCAGCCCGTGGTCACCTGCTGCAGCCACAGCCAGGGGACGTTCATCGTGCGCGTCACGACGTCGAAAAACGAGCAAAGCGTGAAGCCGATCATGAAGAAGCCGCACAGGATCATCAGCGCGGCTTCCAGCCGATCCAGCGCCGGCCATTTCAGGTGCCGGTGCTTCTGGATCACCAGCGCCCGATGGGCCGCGAAACTGGAACTGGTCGCCATGTCCTGATGCCTCGCGCGAGAGGGGCGGCGGCCCCTGTCGGCGCCGCCGCCCCAACCTAACCCGAAATCGGGCCGTTCACTTGACCTTGCGGACCAGGTCCAGCAGCTTCACCGCGTCCGGGCCCAGTTCTTTGGCGAGCTGGTCCTGGATCGGCGCCGAAATCTTGCTGAAGCCGGACTTGTCGACCTTGGTGTTCACCTTCACGCCCAGCTTCTTCAGCTTCTCGGCCGATTCCTGCTCCAGCTTCAGCGCATAGGGCGGCTCGAGCTTGCCGACTTCGGCGGCGGCGGTCTCGACCCACTTCTTCTCCTCGTCGTTGAAGCTCTTCCAGGTCTTGTCGCTGACCCACAGCATGTTGTTGTTGGCTTCGTGCTCGGTCATGTTGAGCACCGGCCCGACTTCGTAGTGCTTGTTCGAGAAATACACGTTCACGCCGTTCTCGGCGAAATTCACCACGCCGGTCTGGATGCTGGTGTAGACCTCGCCGAACGGCATGTGCACGGGCGAGGCGCCGTAGGCCGCGTAATGCGTGTCCTCGGTCTTGGTCGCCTGCACGCGGATTTTCTTGCCCTTCAGGTCCTCGACCTTGTTGATCTCGGCCTTGCCGTACATGTTGCGGAAACCCAGCGTGATCAGCGCCAGCGCGTGCGCGCCCTGCACCGACTTGCCGATCATCTCCTTGAACGCTTTCACCACGCCCGGGTCGGCGACCGCGGTCGCCAGGTGTTTCTCGTCGCGGAAGATGAAATGCAGCGAGAATACGCCGGCCTGCGGCGCCACGGTCGAGGCGTTCGCGGTCGAGGTGATGATGAAGTCGATGTCGCCGGAGCGCAGCTTTTGCAGCATCACCGGCTCCTGGCCCAGCTGCGCGCCCGGGAACTGGTCGATCTTGAGCTTGCCTTTGCTCAGCTCGCCCAGGCGCTTTTCGAACAGGTCGCCGGCGAAGCCGTAGCCCGTGGTCTTGGGCTGGTCGTAGCCGAAGGTGAGCTTGCGCTGGGCCGCCGCGTCGTTGGGCCAGGCGATCGCCGCGGCGCCAAGCGCCAGGGCGGCCAAGCCGAATCGCCTCAGATTATTCGTCATTATCGCGTTCCTCCCCTAAGTTTCGTTATTGTCAGTCAAATTCCCGCGTATCGTTGCCCGACCCTGGGCGCGGCGTCAAGCCGAAGTAACCGCATGGTTACATGCCCGGACTGTGGCCGGAGCGGTCCGGGCCGCGCAAGCCCGGCCTTGGTACGAAATTGCGCCCGATTTCATTGCAGTACGCGGAATTGCAGCCGCGCCGCCGCGCCGTCGCCGGCGATGCGGTCGCGCACCGCGATCTCCAAGGTGTAGGCGCCGGCCGGCAGGTCGAGATAGGGCAACGCCACCTCCACCGCCAGCTCGGCGTTGGGCTGGCGGCTGGCAAGCTCGACCTCCTTCACCGCACGGTCGGCCGTCACCTGCTTCCCGTCGGCGCCGAGGACGGCGTAGTCGCAGGCCAGCGACGCGCGGTAAAGCTCGCCCTCGCGCCGATGGTCGAATCCGGCGGGCTCGACATACACGCGGATGGTCTCGGCGCGGGTGAAGCTGCTGTGCGGGCGCGGATCGTACTGGCCGTAGCCGCGCACGGGGCCGTCGATGAAAGCGGCGGCGGTAAGGAACAGCGGCGTGCGCGCCGCCAGTCCGGCGAGCGCGTTGGACAGGGTCAGGTACGCGTCCACCGGCTTGCCGGCGGCGAGATCGGCCTTGGCCTTGTCCAGCGATTGAGCGGCGTCCTGCGCCCGAAGCGAATGCGGATGAACGGCCAGCGCGGCGGCCAGAATCGCCGCCGCGAAAACCCGCTTCCCGGTCACCCGCCTGCGACCAGCTTGCGGCCGGCGGCCGTCAGCTTGCAGACCAGCCAGTCCGGCTTCATCGGGTTGGCGAACCAGGGCTGGGCCCAGCCCTGCTCGATGCAGGCGCGGATCGTGCGGTCGCCCACGCGCTTGCCGTCCCTATCGAACAGCGGCAGCTTGCCGCCGGGCTGGTCGAGCCCGCGCTTCAGCCAGTCGCGCTGCGCCAGGCTCGGCCGCCCGGCTGCGTGCGCGGCCTCCGCCGGCTCGACATCATACGGTTTGGCGGCGGCGCTGCGCGCCGTCGCTACTCGCGTCATTGCCATGGCAGTTCCCCCGAACCCCAGACCTTGGGCGGCATGGTAGCGTGATCGCGCCTCCCAGCCAATCGCTGGAGTGTTAAAATCGGTGGAAGATCGAGGGTTAATTTAACCATGAGCGAGCATGAAAACGCGCCGCGCTTCGTCTATGTCACGGCCTCGTCGCGCGACGAGGCGTTGAAGATCGGCCGCGCGCTGGTCGCCGAGCGGCTGGCGGCCTCGGCCAATGTCCTCGGCGGCATGCGCTCGGTCTATTGGTGGCAGGGCAGGATGGAAGAGGCCGACGAGGCGGTCCTGATCGCCAAGACCCGCTCTGGCCTGGCCGACCGGCTGATCGGTCGCGTCAAGTCGCTGCACGGCTATACTTGCCCGGCGATCGTCACCCTGCCGATCCTCGAGGGCAATCCCGACTACCTCGCCTGGATCGCCGCCGAGACCAAGGAGCCGACATGAGCACGCCCGCGCCCGCGCCGATATTCCCGATCACGTATCTGACCACCATCCTGTTCGACCACGGCGCGGTGCGCCATCTCGCGGGCGAGATGAAGGCGGTGGGCATCGCGCGCCCGCTGCTGGTGACCGACCGCGGGGTGGTGGCGGCCGGCATCGCGGGCCGCGTGCTGGAGACCATCCCGCAATCCAACTCGATCCCGCGCTTCGAGGACACGCCCGGCAACCCGACGGAAGAAGCCGTGCTGAAGGCGCTGGAGATGTACCGGCGCGAGAAGTGCGACGGGCTGGTGGCCGTCGGCGGCGGCTCGTCGATGGATCTCGCCAAGGCCGTGGCCGTGCTGGCGACGCATGGCGGCAAGCTCGCGGACTATATGATGGCGCTGGGCGGAATGCCCAAGATCACGGCCGCGGTGGCGCCGGTTATCGCCGTGCCGACCACCGCCGGCACCGGCAGCGAGGTCGGGCGCGGCGCGATGGTGACGCTATCGGACGGCCGCAAGCTCGGCCTCGTCTCCCCGCACCTCATCCCCTGGCGCGCGATCTGCGATCCCGAATTGACGCTCGGCCTGCCGCCGATCCTCACCGCCGCGACGGGCATGGACGCGATGGCGCATTGCGTCGAGACCTTCCTGTCGCCGCGTGTCAACCCGCCGGCCGAGGCGATCGCGCTGGACGGCGCGGAGCGCGCCGCGCGCTGGATCGAGAAGGCGACCTTCGACGGCAAGGACCGCGACGCGCGCTGGAACATGATGATGGCTTCGACCGAGGGGGCGATGTGCTTCCAGAAGGGCCTGGGCGCGGTGCACGGCATGTCGCACCCCCTGGGCGCGGTCAAGGAGCTCAACCTGCATCACGGCACGCTCAACGCCGTGGTCATGCCGGCGGTGCTCAGGTTCAACGACGGCCATGTCGGCGACAAATACGCGCGGCTCCGGCAGCGCCTGGGCCTGCCCGCGGGCTTCGACCTGTCGCGATACATCGCCGAGCTCAACGCGCGGCTCAAGCTGCCGGCGAATCTCAAGGCGATGGGCGTAAAACAGGCGATGATCCCGGCTTTGTCCGAAGCGGCGATGAAGGACCACTGCACGCTGACCAACCCGCGCCCGCTGGACAAGGCGGCCTACGAAAAGCTGTTCGCCGACGCGATGGCTTGAATCGGGGCGCATATCCGCCATGCCGCGCCAGCCGTGGCGGCGGGCGGAATTCCGTGGCATCTATCCCCGCCATGACCGACGCGGCGCCCGCTGATTCCGAATCCTCGCGCTTGAGCGCCGGGCTGTCGCTGGGCTTTTCCTGCGTCGGCCACGCCTATTCGCACATTTTTACCATGCTGTTTCTCACGGTCGTGCTTGCTCTGGAGCGCGAGTGGGGCATCGGCTACGCCGAGCTTCTGCGGCTTTCGACCCTCGGCGCGCTGCTGTTCGGCGCGGCGGCGCTGCCCGCGGGCTGGCTTGGCGACCGCTGGAGCGCGGTCGGCATGATGGTGGCGTTCTTCCTGGGCACCGGCGCGGCCAGCATCGCCACCGGCTTCGCGCGCGATCCGGCCGAGATCTTGCTGGGCCTGGCCGCGATCGGCCTGTTCGCGTCGATCTACCATCCCGTGGGCATCGCCTGGCTGGTGCGCAACGCGGCCCGGCGCGGGCGGGCGCTGGGGTTCAACGGGTTTTTCGGCAGCCTGGGCGTCGCGCTGGCCTCGGCCATCGCCGGGGTGCTGACCGATCTTGTTTCATGGCGCGCGGCCTTCATCGTGCCGGGCCTGGTCTGCGTGTTGACGGGCCTCGGCCTAGGGACGTGCTGGCGCTTGGGCCTGGTGGCCGACCGGCGCGGCGACCGGGTCGAGGAGAAAGCGGCCTCGCGCGGCGACATGGTGCGCGCGTTCCTGGTGCTGTCGCTGACCATGCTGCTGCTGGGGCTGATCGGCACGGCCATGTCGACCGCCATGCCCAAGCTGTTCGCCCAGCGCCTGGACGGCGCGGCCCTCGGCACGGCCGGCGTCGGCGCCCTGGTGATGGCGGTCTATCTGTTCGGCGCGTTCGCGCAACTGGCGGGCGGGCATCTGGCCGACCGCTGGCCGGCAAAGACCGTGTATATCGCCATGACCGCGGCGCAGCTTCCCGTCCTTGGCGTGGCGGCGATGGTCGCGGGCCCGGGGCTGGTCGCGATCATGGCGCTGTCGGCGGCGCTCAACACCATGGCGATCCCGTCGGAAAGCTCGCTTCTGGCGCGGTTCTCGCCCAGCCGCCACCGCAGCCTCGCCTTCGGCGCCAAGTTCGTGATCGCGCTGGGCATCGGTCCGGTCGCGATCATGCTGGTGGCCTGGATCGAGCAGGCGACCGGCGATCTTGCGCTGCTGCTGGCCTTGCTGGGGATGTTCGCCGGCACGCTGGCCCTGATCGCGCTGCTGCTGCCCGCGGACAAGGCCGCGGACCAAGCCGCCACCCCAGCCGCCGCGCCGGCGGAGTAGGCTCAAAATCCCGGCGGTTCGACGCCGGATTTCTTCAGCTCGTCCCTCAACGACGCCTTGAGCCGCGCCAGCCCCGCCTCGTCGCGCGCCTCGCAGCGCGCCACCAGCACCGCCTGGGTGTTGGACGCGCGCAGCAGCCACCAGCCGTCGGCGGTCTTCACGCGCACGCCGTCGATGCCGTTGACATCGGCCTTGGCGGCCGCGAGTCGGTCGCGCACCTCGTCCACCAGCTTGAACTTGCGCTCCTCGGAGCAGGCGAAGCGCAGCTCGGGCGTGTTGACCAGGGCGGGCAGCGAGTCGCGGAACTGGGCCAGCGACTGCTCGCGCCGCGCCAGGATCGACAACAGGCGCACGGCGGCGTAAAGCGCGTCGTCGAAGCCGTAGTAGCGGTCGGCGAAGAAGACGTGGCCGCTCATCTCGCCGGCCAGCGGCGCGCCGGTCTCCGCCATCTTCGATTTGATCAGCGAATGCCCGGTCCGGTACATCAAGGGCTTGCCGCCCAGGGCCGCGACGCGGTCGAACAACGCCTGGCTCGCCTTCACGTCGGCGATGATCGTGGCCCCGGGCTTGTCGGCCAGCACGTCCTCGGCATAGAGCGCCATGAACTGGTCGCCCCACAGCACCCAGCCCTTGCCGTCGATCACGCCGATGCGGTCGGCGTCGCCGTCCAGCGCCACGCCCACATCGCAGCCGTGCCTCAGCACCGCGTCCTTCAGATGCTTGAGGTTGTTCTCGTCGGTCGGGTCGGGATGGTGGTTGGGAAACCGCCCGTCGATCTCGGTGAACAGCGTGTGATGCGCGCCGGGCAAGCGCTTGGCCAGCGCCGCCACCGCCTCGCCGCCGGCGCCGTTGCCCGCATCCCAGGCAACTGTCAGTTTCCGGCCGCCGCGATAGTCCCGGCACAGCCGGTCTATATAAGAGTCGAACACGCGGCGCTCCGAGGCTTTTCCCCGGCCGGATTCGAAGTCGCCTTTCGCCGCCAGCCCGCCCAGCGCCTGGATTTGTTCGCCGAACACCGGCGCCTTGCCCAGCACCATCTTGAAGCCGTTGTGATCGGGCGGATTGTGGGATCCCGTGACCATGATGCCGCCGTCGGCCGGCAGGGTGCGTTGCGCGTAATACAGCATCGGCGTGGGCCCGCGCCCGATGCGCCAAACGTCGACGCCGGCCGCGGCCAGTCCTTCGACCAGCGCCTTTTCCATGTCCGGGCTGCTCAAGCGCCCGTCATAGCCCACCGCGGCGGTCCCGCCGCCCGCGCGCCGGATCGCCGTGCCGAAGGCCAGGCCCACGGCGCGCGCGTCGGCCGCGGACAGCGTTTCGCCGACGATGCCGCGGATGTCGTATTCGCGCAGGATCGACGGGTCGAATCGGTGCGGGTTCGCCATGCCGGCGCACACATACACGAAACCGGGCGGGGAATCGACACGATGCGGGCGGTGCGCCACAGTGGGGCGAAGGGGGCGGCTTGATCCACATCCATCTCGATCCCGTGGGCGGCATCGCCGGCGACATGTTCGTGGCGGCGATGGTCGACGCGTTTCCCCGGCATCGCGCGGGGATGCTGAAAACCGTGCGCAGGGCGGGGCTTCCCGCCGCCGTGGAATGTCGCGTCGCCGCCCACCGCGACCACGCGCTGACCGGCAAGCGGTTCGTCGTGGACGACAGGGGCGCGCGCAACCATCACACGACCTACCGCGAGATTCGCGACCTGCTGGCGCGCCGGCTTCCGGCCACGGGGGTGCTGGGGAACGCGGCCGCGATCTTCCTGGAGCTGGCCCAGGCCGAGGGCAAGGTTCACGGCATTTCCTACCGGAACGTCGCGTTCCACGAACTGGGGGGCTGGGATTCGATCGCCGACATCGTCGCCGCGGCCTACCTGATCCACGCGGTCGGGGTGGCGACGTGGTCGGTGGGGCCGTTGCCGCTGGGCTCGGGCCGCGTGCGCTCGGCGCACGGCATCCTGCCGGTGCCCGCGCCGGCCACGGCGCTGCTGCTGAAGGGGTTCGCCACGTTCGACGACGGCATCCCCGGCGAGCGCGTCACGCCCACCGGCGCGGCGATCCTGAAGCATCTGATCCGCGGCGACGCCGCATTGGGGCGTCAGCCCCGCCGGCTTTCGGGCGCCGGCATCGGTTTCGGCCAGCGCAAGCTGCCGGGCATCAGTAACGTGCTGCGCGCGATGGTGTTCGACGGGGGCAAGGCGGATTCCCGCTGGTTGACCGATTTCGTGGCGGCGGTGGAATTCGAGGTGGACGACCAGTCGCCCGAGGACCTGGCGGCGGGGCTGGAGCGGCTGCGCGCGACGCCGGGCATGGTGGACGTGGTGCAATGGCCCGTCTTCGGGAAGAAGGGCAGGGTGGGCACGCACGTCCAGGCCCTGTGCCGGCCGGAACGCCGCGATGCGGCGATCGAAGCCTGCTTCCGCGAGACCACGACGATCGGCCTGCGCGTGACGGAGGTCGAGCGTCCCGTCCTGCCGCGCCTGGCGAAGGCGGCGCCGGGCGGAATCGCGGTCAAGAGCGTGGTGCGCCCGGGCGGGCGCGTCACCGCCAAGGCCGAGATCGACTCGGTCGCCGGCAAGGCCGGGGCGGCGGAGCGCGACGCGGCGCGTAGGCGCGCCGCCGAATCGGTCCTCCGCAAGCGCCGCGGTCAGTCGTAGCCGAACAGCCAGCGTGTGGCGCCCGTGTGGATGTTATGTACGGAATGAAGCATTCCCTTGGGGATGAACGCCTCGTCTCCGGCCTCGGCGACCACCTGTTCCCCGCCCACGATCAGCCGCAGCCGGCCGTCGAGCACCGTCACCAGCTCGTTCGCGCGGTGGCGGAAATCGTTCCACTCCCGCCCCGGCGGGTCCACGAAGTCCTGGCAGGAAAACCCGCGCCGCGCCCAATCCCGGCGCACCTGCTCGCGCCGCACCGGCCGCTTGAACCTTCCCTTCACCAAAAGCTCGGGCATCTCCCGCCATCCCGACGTGAAATGAGTATTGCGCTGTCGCCCGGCGCGCATCATTTTAGGCTATCATACCGTTCGCATGGAGCCGAACGCGGAGGATTTCCATGTGGAGCCTGTTGAGAAAGAAAGCGGACATGCCGACGCGCGAGCAGGCGCTGCCCGGCCGCGCCGTGCGGATGAAGGTGCCCGAGAAGCACGCCGTCCTCGGCAACCCGCTGTCGCCGCCGTTTCCCCCGGCTATGAGCAAGGCGATGTTCGGGATGGGCTGCTTCTGGGGGGCCGAGCGCCTGTTCTGGACCATCAAGGGCGTCTTTACCACGGCGGTCGGCTATGCCGCTGGCTACACGCCCAATCCCACCTACGAAGAGGTCTGCACCGGGATGACCGGCCACAACGAGGTGGTGCTGGTGGTGTGGGACCCGACGGCGTTCGGCTATGAAACCCTGCTGCGCACGTTCTGGGAGGGCCACGACCCCACCCAGGGCATGCGCCAGGGCAACGAC
>JBQTIS010000481.1:0-7683 GCA_052387895.1 Rhodospirillales bacterium
CTTGCGCGTGGTCTGGCCGGCGTTGCCGCTGCCGGTGAACACCCCGGACGTGGCGGTGTTGACCGTGAGCGAATGCGCCGCGCTCTTCCCGAGGATGCCGCTCAGGTTCTGGACCGTCAGGTTGAACGCCGTCGAGCAGGACGTGTTGCACGCCGTGCCGGTGACGCTGCTGTTGCTGACGTAGGTCGCGGCGCCGACGCTGGACGTGAAGCTGGAGCCAGGCAAGTTCACGGTGCCGCTGAAGGTGTTGGGAGCCAGGGGCCCGGTGACGACCAGCTTGGAGTTGCCCCCGCCCAGCGTGCGCGCGCCGAAGTCGATGTTTAAGTTCATCGTGTAGTTGCCGCCTTTGTCGAACGGCCGCGAGGAGGAGTAGTGGTACTGTCCCACGCTCTGCGTGCGCAATTGCTGGAACGTGGCGCCCCCGTCGGCGAGCTTGTTGGCGTCGGCCGCCAGCGCGCCGTCCATTCGCGCGCCCTCGCCCGAGCCCGAGAACAGCGCGACGTTCTGGTCGTTGAGAATCGTCAGCTTGTGCGAGAGCGCGCCGGCGATCGCGCCGTTCTTGTTGAGCAGTCCCAGCACCAAGTCGAAATCGCACACGCCCGACGCGCCGCAACCCGTTCCGAAGAAGCCGTTGTCGCCGCCGTTTTGCCCGCTTCCCGTGACGGGGCCGCCCGGAATGTCGCGGTCGCGGACCGAGCCGAACGCGATCTGCCCGCTGGCTATGTTCTGGTAGCTGTTGCCCGAGTCCGAGTAGGCCTTGCCGTTGACCGTCGACGTGGACAGCTCGATCCGCGTGTCGGGGTCGAACAGCCGGCGCCTGCCGGCGTCGAGCGCGAGGAAGATGTTGTAGAAGCCGTCGCTGATCGGGACGTTCATCTGCTTGTAGTGGTAGACGCCGGTGAGGGTGCGCAGCTGGCCGAAGGTGGCGTAGGTGGTGTTGGCGAGGTTGCCGCCGGCCGCCTCGTTGCGCCGCTGGTCGGCGGTGGCGCCGCCGACGAGATTCTGATTGAGCCTGTTGAGGCCGATCAGGCCGGTGGCGTTGTTGGCGTCGTTCTTGCCCTGGGTTTGGTTGGCGCCGGCGTTCTGGCCGGCCTGGCCGCCCTGGCCCTGCTGCTGACCTTGCTGGCCCTGCTGGCCTTGCTGGCCCTGTTGACCTTGCTGGCCCTGCTGGGCGGTGAAGCTCACGAGCCTGCCCTGCAGCGCGCCCATCATCTCGGGCGTGAAGAATTGCGGTGCGCCCCAGCCCGTCTGGCCGAAGATGCTGCCGAAGCCGGGCTGGGTGATGTTCTGCTGGCCGCCGCCATTGGCGCTGAGGTTCAGCCCGCCCGAGCGGTTGTTGCCTTCCGTGTCCTTGCCCGGGCCCACCAGCACGACCTGCGCGACGGGATTGCCGTTCGCGCCGTTGGCGCCATTGCCGTTGCCGTCGCCGTTGCCCTTGCCGTCGTCGACCGAGCCCATGGCGATGGTGCCGCGAATGCCGATGATGCCGACCGGCAGCTTGACTTCCATGTCCGAGGGATTGGTCTGTGCCACCCTGCCGGTGACGAAACGGAACACGCCCTTGGCCACCGAGGCGGACACCTTGCCCGCGCCCGAGGCGGGGTCGAACACGAACTTGTCGATCGTGAGCTCGCTGTTCGGCCCGATGGTGAAGGTGGTCTGGTCGAGCAGCAGGATCTGCAGGCCCGAGTTCGGCCCGCTCTTGACCGCGTTGCCGAGATAGACCGGCTCGCCCGACTTGACCAGCTTGCCGACCGCGCCGGGCACGGAAGCAATCTCGACATTGCCGCGCACCGCGGCGGTGACGCCCGCTTGCTGCGATTGGCCCTGCCGCGGCGTTTGCGCCGCTGCCAGCGAGACGAAGGCGAAGCCCGCGAGAAGGGAAGCCGCCAGCGCGGCGGCGATGGGACGCACGGACACCCCGTCGAGCGTAGAAATACGCTTCATCGTCATGACTCTCGACTTGTCGGGGGCGGTCGGTAGAAGGCGATGATGCACGGTTTGCCGGGTTAGGACAAGCCCTTGCTACACCCTGGATAACCTTGCGTTAACCAAGCGGATCACGGCTTGTTTGAACGCTTGAGCTCGCCGTCCTTGATCTGGCCCTTGATCTGGACGTTGCCGGTTTCGATCTTCTTCTTTTTCCTTTCCTCGACAGTTGGCTCTTCCGACTTCTTTTTCGAAACCTCGTCCGCGCGCTCCTGGCCGGTGGTCTCGGCCCCCTTGTTCGAGCGGGCGTTCTGTCGGTTGGACTGGCCGCTTTGGGCGATCTGCACCGACAGACCCGTCATCTGGCACATCTCGTCCGAACCGGCAGACGCCGGCAATGACAGCGCGAGCGCCGCGAGCGCGCCGAGCGCGCCAAATGCTTTGCTCATGGTTTCCTCCGTCCGGCGCCGCGATTATCGGCGCCTACAGGTCGAGAAGCAACCGCTGCGGGTCCTCGATCGACTCCTTGACCCGCACCAGGAACGTGACCGCCTCGCGCCCGTCGACGATGCGGTGGTCGTAGCTGAGCGCCAGGTACATCATCGCCCGCGCCTCGATCCGGTCGCCGACCGCCACCGCACGCTTCTGGGTCTTGTGCATGCCGAGGATGCCGGATTGCGGCGGGTTGAGGATCGGCGTGGACAGCAGCGAGCCGTACACGCCGCCGTTGGAGATCGTGAAGGTGCCGCCGGTCAGCTCGTCGAGCGTGAGCTTGCCGTCGCGCGCGCGTTTGCCGAAATCGCCGATCCGCCGCTCGATGTCGGCGAAGCTCAGGCCGTCGGCGCCGCGCAGCACCGACACCACCAGCCCCTGCGGCGTGCCCACGGCCACGCCGATGTCGTAGTAGTTCTTGTAGACGATCTCGTCGCCGTAGATCTCGGCGTTGACCGCGGGGATTTCCCTCAACGCCAGCACGCAGGCCTTCACGAAGAACGACATGAAGCCGAGCTTGACGCCGTGCTTCTTCTCGAAGCCGTCGCGGAACTGCTCGCGCAGCGCGATCACGTTCGACATGTCCACCTCGTTGAAGGTGGTCAGCATCGCGGCGGTGTTCTGCGCTTCCTTCAGGCGCTGGGCGATGCGCTGCCTGAGGCGCGACATGCGCACGCGCTCCTCGCGCGGATCGTCGGGGCGCGGCGGCAGGGGACCCTTTGCGGCGGGCATGGGCATAAGAGGCGCGGGCGGCGGCGCATAGGCAACAGGCGCGGGCCTCGCTTCCAACGCGGCCAGGACATCGCCCTTGGTCACGCGGCCGTCCTTGCCGGTGGCGGGAACCGCCGACGCGTCGAGCTTGCGGTCGGCCGCGATCTTGCGCGCCGCCGGCGAGGCCACGACCCCTGGCTTCGGCGACAAAGCCGGAGCGGGCTTACCCGCCGGCGGTTTCGCAACCGCAGGGGCGGCGGCGGGCGCTGCCTTGGCGGCGGGCTTGGCGGCGGCGGGCTTGGCGGCGGCGCCGGCCGCGCCTTCGGCGATCGTGCCGAGCAGCGCGCCGACCGCGACGTTGCTGCCCGCGGCCGCGGCGATCTTGGCCAGCATGCCGGCCGCGGGCGCGTTGACCTCGAGCGTCACCTTGTCGGTTTCGAGCTCGACCAGCGGCTCGTCGGCCGCCACCGCGTCGCCTTCGGCCTTCAGCCACTTGGCGACCGTCGCCTCGGTCACCGATTCGCCCAGGGCGGGCACGACGATCTGCGTGGCCATCCCGCCTACTCCGCCGCGCGGCCGACCGAGGTCCGGCGCAGCCGCGCGCCGACGTCGCCGACGAGCGCTTCGGCGATCAATCGCGCCTGCTGTTCCTGGTGGCGGCGGTTGAGGCCGGTGGCGGGCGAGGCGGCTTCCTCGCGTCCGGCGAAGGCCGGCCGGTCGCGCCTGGCGCCGATCTGCGCCAGCACCTCCTCGATCCGCGGCTGCACGAAGGTCCAGCCGCCCATGTTCTTCGGCTCTTCCTGGCACCAGACGAACGCGGCGTCCTTGAACGGAGCCAGCTCCTTGCCGAGGGCGTGGAACGGGAACGGATAGAGCTGCTCGACGCGCATCAGGTACACATCGTCCAGTTTGCGCTTCTGCCGCTCGTCGAACAGGTCGAAATAGATCTTGCCGCTGCACATGACCACGCGCTTGACCTTGTCGGCGTCGGGCGGCGCGTCGTCCCACAGCACGCGGTGGAAGGTCGTGCCCGGCCCCATCTCGTCCAGCCGCGACACGCACATCTTGTGCCGCAGCAGCGACTTGGGCGACATGACGATCAGCGGCTTGCGGAAGTCGCGGCGCACCTGGCGGCGCAGCGCGTGGAAATAGTTGGCGGGGGTGGTCAGGTTCACCACCTGCATGTTGTCCTCGCCGCAGAGCTGCAGATAGCGCTCGAGCCGCGCCGAGGAATGCTCGGGCCCCTGCCCTTCGTAGCCGTGCGGCAAAAGCATCGTCAGTCCCGACATGCGCAGCCACTTGCTTTCGCCCGAGCTGATGAACTGGTCGATGATCACCTGCGCGCCGTTGGCGAAGTCGCCGAACTGCGCCTCCCACAGCACCAGCATGTGCGGCTCGGCCAGCGACACGCCGTATTCGAAGCCCAGCACCGAGGCCTCCGCCAGCGGGCTGTCGATCACCTCGAACGGCGCCTGGCCGAAGCGGATGTTGGCGAGCGGCACGAAGCGCTCCTCGTTCTCCTGGTCGACCAGCACGGCGTGGCGCTGCGAGAACGTGCCGCGCCCGCAATCCTGGCCCGACAGGCGTACCGGCGTGCCCTCGCACAGAAGCGTGCCGAAGGCCAGCGCCTCGGCGGTGGCCCAGTCGATGGTCTGGCCGGATTCGATCATCTTGCGTTTGGCTTCGAGTTGACGCGCGATCTTGCGGTTGAGGTGGAAGCTTGCCGGGGCGTCGGCAAGCTTGAGGCCGACCTCCTTGAGGAACGTCAGGTCGGTGCCGGTGTTGCCGCGCCGCTCGTCGCCATGCGCGGTGCCCAGCCCCGCCCATTTGCCCTCGAGCCAGTCGGCCTTGTTGGGCTTGAAGCTCGCGGCCGCCTGGTAGGCCTCCTCGAGCCTGGCCTCGAACTCCTTCACCATCCGCTCGGGCTCGCCCGGCTGGACCACGCCGTCCTTGACCAGCCGGTCGGCGTAGATCCGGCGCGTGGTCGGATGCTCGGCGATCTTCCGGTACATCAGCGGCTGGGTGAAGGCCGGCTCGTCGCTTTCGTTGTGGCCGTGGCGGCGGTAGCAGAACATGTCCACCACCACGTCCTTCTTGAACCGCTGGCGGAACTCGATGGCGATGCGCGCCGCGTGCACCACCGCCTCGGGATCGTCGGCGTTGACGTGCAGGATCGGCGCCTGGATGGTCTTGGCCACGTCGGAGCAATAGGGCGACGAGCGGGACTGCGCCGGCGAGGTGGTGAAGCCGATCTGGTTGTTGACGATGAAATGCACCGTGCCCCCGGTGCGGTAGCCCTTGAGCTCGCTGAGTTCGAGCGACTCGGGCACCAGCCCCTGGCCGGCGAAGGCGGCGTCGCCGTGCAGCAGCAGGCCCATCACCTTCTCGCGGTCGGCGTCGCCCATCTGGCGCTGCTTGGCGCGGACCTTGCCCAGCACCACCGGGTTGACCGCCTCGAGATGCGACGGGTTGGCGGTCAGCGACAGATGCACCACCTTGCCGTCGAACTCGCGGTCCGACGAGGTGCCGAGATGGTACTTGACGTCGCCCGAGCCCTGTACGTCCTCGGGGTTGGCGGCGTTGCCCTGGAACTCGGAAAAGATCGCCTGGAACGGCTTGCCCATGAAATTGGCCAGCACGTTCAAACGCCCGCGATGCGGCATGCCCAGCACCACCTCGCGCAGGCCTAGCTGCCCGCCGCGTTTGACGATTTGCTCCAGCGCGGGGATCAGGCTCTCGCCGCCTTCGAGCCCGAAGCGCTTGGTGCCGGTGTACTTCTTGTCGAGGAACTTCTCGAACGCCTCGGCGGCGGTCAGCCGCTCCAAAATCGCGCGCTTGCCCTTGACCGTAAAATCGGTGTGATTGCGCGCGCCTTCCATGCGCTCCTGAATCCAGGCCTTCTGGTCCGGCTCGGAGGAATGCATGAACTCGACGCCGATCGACCCGCAATAGGTCTCGCGCAGAATCTGCAGGATGCGGCGAAGCGGCGCCGTCTCGACACCCAGCACGTAGTTGATGAAGATGTCGCGGTCGAGGTCGCTTTCGCCGAACCCGTAGGTCCGCGGGTCGAGCTCGGGATGCGGCTTGGGCGGGCTGAGGCCCAGGGGATCGAGATTGGCCTCGAGATGCCCGCGCACGCGGTAGGCGCGGATCAGCATCAGCGCGCGGATCGAATCCAGCGTCGCCTGGCGTACGCGCCCGCCCGAGGGCTGGAAGGCGGGCGCGGCGGCGGCCGGCGCCGCAGCGGTTCGGCCGTCGCCGCCGGACGCGTGCTCGGCCTCGATCCCGTGGCCGTTGCCGATGACGCGGCTTTCGCGCGGCGCCCAGCTCGGGCCCTTCATGTCGTCGAGCACCGCGCGCACGTCGTCGCGCATGTCCTCGAAGAACCCGCGCCAGCTCGGGTCCACTGCGGCCGGGTTTTCCAGGAACCGCGCGTAGAGCTCGGACACGAAAACGGCGTTGTTGCCGTTGAGCAGCGACAGCGGATCGGGCGGCGAGGTCATCAGCGCTTCCCTAACAGCCGGCCGCCCTTGAAGCTTTCGGGCGCCGGTTTGCCGCACTAGATGTAGACGCCCGCCCTTAGGCTTTCAACGCTTCTTGCATGGCGATGCCAAGCCCGGCCGGCGAATCCGCGACCCGGATTCCGGCGGATTTCATGGCCTCAATCTTGTCCCCGGCGGTGCCCTTGCCGCCGGAGATGATGGCGCCGGCATGGCCCATGCGCCGGCCCGGCGGGGCGGTGACCCCGGCGATGAAGCCGGCCACGGGCTTGCGGCGGCGGCCCTTGTTGTTGGCCTTGAGGAACTGCGCGGCGTCCTCCTCGGCGCTGCCGCCGATTTCGCCGATCATCACGATGCCCTTGGTTTCGTCGTCGGCCAGAAACAGCTCGAGCACGTCGATGAAGTTGGTGCCGTTGACCGGGTCGCCGCCGATGCCGACGCAGGTGGACTGGCCCAGACCCGCCGCCGTGGTTTGCGCCACCGCCTCGTAGGTCAGCGTGCCCGAGCGCGACACGATGCCGATCCGCCCGCGGCGGTGGATATGCCCGGGCATGATGCCGATCTTGCACGCCTCAGGCGTGATCACCCCCGGGCAGTTCGGCCCGATCAGCCGCGTCTTCGTGCCGCCGAGCGCGCGCTTGACCCGCACCATGTCGAGCACCGGGATGCCCTCGGTGATGCACACGACCAGGCGCAGCTCGGCGTCGATCGCCTCCAGGATCGCGTCGGCGGCGAAAGGCGGGGGAACATAGATGACCGACGTGTCGCAGCCGGTCCCGGCGACGGCCGCGGTCACCGTGTCGAACACCGGCAGGTCCAGGTGCTTGGCGCCGCCCTTGCCCGGCGTCACCCCGCCGACCATCTTGGTGCCGTAGGCGATCGCCTGCTCGGAGTGGAACGTGCCCTGCGCGCCGGTGAAGCCCTGGCAGATCACCTTGGTGTTCTTGTCGACCAGCACCGACATCAGCGGGCGTCCTTCACGGCTTTGACGATCTTCTGCGCGCCGTCGCCGAGGTCGTCGCCCGACAGGATCGGCAGGCCGGATTTGGCG
>JBQTIS010000482.1:0-3905 GCA_052387895.1 Rhodospirillales bacterium
GTAATCGATGAACCACCGCGGCACGACGGACACCACGCCTGAATCAAAAGAACGGCCCGGATCGCCGCGCCGCGTCTCGTCTTCGTGGTGTCGTGTTGGTTTCCGTCTCCCCCTCCCGCCTCGGCCCCGCGCGCCGGCGGTCTAGAATCGATCTGGGCGATAGGGCGCGGGATCCACCAGCGGCTGCTCGCCCCGGATCATGTCGGCGACCAGCCGCGCGGTGACCGCGGCGAAGGTCACGCCCAGATGCCCGTGGCCGAAGGCGAGATGCACGCGCGGGTTCCCCGGCGCCGGGCCGATCACCGGCAGCGAGTCGGGCATCGAGGGGCGGAAGCCCATCCAGAACTCGCCGTTCGTCGCATCGAGCCCCTCGAACATGCGCGCGGCCTGGCGTTGCAGCAGCCGGGCGCGCTCCCAGTTCGGCGGCGCCGCCAGGCCGCCCAGCTCGTCGGTGCCGGCGAGCCTGAGGCCCAGCTCCATCGGGCTGGCGCCGAAATGACGGTCGCCCGAGCCCACGGGCATGCGCGGCGCGACGTTGGGGCGCTTGATCGTGACGTGGTAGCCGCGCTCGGTGTCGAGCGGCACGTCCACGCCGCATTGGCTGGCGAACAGGCGCGACCACGCGCCGGCCGCGATCACCAGCCCGTCGCACGGGCGCCGGCCCCCGGTGGTGGACAGCGCCAGCGCGCCCGAGGAGCGGCGCTCGACGCCCGTGACCTCGGCCCGCGCGACCTCGCCGCCCGCGTCCGCGAACTTGCCGACGATCGCGCGCGTAAGGCGCAGCGGGTCCTTCAAGTGCCGCATGTCGGGAATGTGGATGGCGTGCCGGAAGATCGGCGAAAGCGCGGGCTCGATCTGCCGGATCTCCTCGCGCGCGACGTAGCGCCACTCCACGCCGCGCCGGCGGCGCAGCTCGTTGGCCCAGCGCGAGCCCTCGAAGCCCCGGTCGCTTTCATAGACGTAGAGGATGCCCCGGTGCGGCGCGATCTCCTCGAACTCGTCGCGGCCCAGAAGCTCGGCGTAGCAGTCGTGGCCGTGGCGCAGCAGCGCCGTCAGCGCGAGCGAGATTTCCTCGCAGCGCGCCGGCGTGCTCGCCCGCACGAACTTCCACAGCCAGGGCAGCATGCGCGGCAGGTGGCGCCAGCGGATGGTGAGCGGCCCGAGCGGATCGAGCAGCAGGCCCGGCACCTTCCACAGGATGCCGGGCGTGGCGGTGGGCACGACGCCGCTCTTGGAAAGGTAGCCCGCGTTGCCGTAGGACGCGCCCATGCCCGGCTCGCCGCGGTCGAGCAGTTCGACCGAATATCCGGCGCGGCGCAGCATGAGCGCCGTGGCCGCGCCCACCGCGCCCGCGCCGATCACCGCGATGTGGCCGCCCCTGGGGATCGCCCGCGGAATTGAGGGGGCCGCCATCAGATGAACCCGCCGTTGACGTGGATGCACTGGCCGGTGATGTAGCCCGCGTCGCGCGAGCACAGGAACGCCACCAGCGCCGCCACCTCGTCAGCCCGGCCGACGCGGCCGAGCGGGATCTTCTTGGCCAGCGCGCGCCATTCCCGTTCGCTCAGGAACTGCGGGCCTTCGGTCTTGCGGATCAGCCCCGGCACCACGGCGTTGACCGTGACGGCGCGGGGCGCCATCTGCACCGCGAAGGCGCGGGTCATCGCCTCGACGCCCGCCTTGATCGCGCCCGAGCCGGGATAATAGAGGTAGTCGTTGCGGAACACGTGCGCGTTGTGGGAGCTGACCGTCACCACGCGCCCGTCGCGCGCTTTTTTGAGGTGGGGCAGGGCGGCGCCGGCGAGATCGAAGAACCCGCGCAGCATGACGGCGTAGAGATGGTCGAGCTCCGCGCGCTCCATCTCGCCGATCACGCGCCGGCTGGGAAACCCGGCGTTCGACACCAGCACGTCCAGCCGCCCGAACGCCTTGACCGCCGCGCCGACCAGCCGGGCGCCGGCGCCGGGCCGGGCGAGGTCGGCCAGCGCGATTCGCGCGCGCGCGCCGCGGGCCGCGGCCTCTTTCGCGGTGCGCTCGCAGCCCGCGCGGTTGGTCCGCGCGTGGATCAGGATGCCCGTGCCGGGCGCGGCCAGGCGGCGGACGACCGCCGCGCCGATGCCGCTGCCCGAGCCGGTGACCAGGATCGCGCGGGTTACTTGGTTTCGGCCCATGTCTCGATGGCGTAGCGCTTGACCGCCTTCGCGTCGAAGCCGAAGCCCAGGCCCGGCCCCTGGGGCAGCAGCAGGTCGCCGTCCCGGACCTGGAGCTGGCGGTCCACCAGCCGGCGGAAATTCAGCACCTGGTCGTCGGGGAAGAACTCGACGAAGCGGCAGTTCGGGATCGCCGCGACCAGGTGAACGTGCAGGTCGTGGAACCAGTGCGGGCACAGCGTGACGCCGAAGCCGTCGGCGGCGGCGGCGATGCGGCGGAACTCGCTGATCCCGCCGCACACGTTGGCGTCGGCCTGGAGCACCTGCGCGGCGCGCGCGCGCAAAAGCTCCATGAAGCGCCAGCGTCCCGCCTCGATCTCGCCGGTGGCGACGATCACCTTGGTGCGCTCGGCCAGGCGCGCGTGGTTCTCGATGTCGTCGGGGCCGAACGGCTCCTCGATCCAATAGGGGTCGTAGGGCTGGTAGCGCTTCATGTATTCCAGGGCCGTGGGCAGGTCGGACCAGGCGTTGTTGGCGTCGAGCATCAGCAGAACGTCGGGGCCGATCGCCTTGCGCGCGGCGGCGATGCGCGCCTCTTCCTCGCGGGGGCTCAAGCGCCCGACCTTCATCTTCACCGCCTTGAAGCCCTTGGCCGCGTAGCCCGCGAGCTCGTCGCCGAGCTTCTTGGGCGTCTTGCCCTCGAGGTAATAGCCGCCGCTGGCGTAGGCCGGCACGCGGTCGCGATGCGCCGCGCCCAGGTACTTGTGGAGCGGCAGCCCGGCCGCGCGCGCGTTCAAATCCCAGATCGCGCCGTCGAGGATGCTGATGGCGCGCATCACCGACCCGGCCCGGCCCTGCAGGATCGATTCGCGGTACATCTCCTGCCACAGCCCCTCGACCTCGAGCGGGTCGCGGCCGACGAGCAGCGGCGCCAGAAGCTCGCGCACCGCCAGCGTGACCAGCTGCCCCGCCTTGCTGCCGGCGTAGCAGAAGCCGATGCCCTCGGCGCCGCCGTCGCCGCGCACGCGCACCAGCGCGTAGTCGCGCGCCTGGACGGTGCGCGTGGCGAACGAGGTGACGCGGTCCAGCGGCACGCGCACGGTGCAGCTCGATATGCTCGCTATCTTGCCCATGTCGAACTCCGCGACGCTCCTGCCATCGATCCCCTCCCGCTACCCCCTCCCCCTAACCCCCTCCCGCTCGGCGCTCCTGGCGTCGCGCGGTGGGAGGGGGGACACAAGAAAAGAGTCCCCCCTCCCTGGAGGGAGGGGGATAGGGGGAGGGGGATGGTAAACGGGGACAGCACGATTTCGCTACTGCGCGCCCCTAGGCCGCCTCGCTCGTCCTGATCCTGACGCCGAGCGCGTTCAGCGCCGCGTCGAGCTGGCCGATCGTGCTGTTGTGGCGCACGTCCAACAGGCGCTCGACCTGGAACGGCCTGACGCCGAGCCGCCGCGCCAGGTCGGCCTTGCGCAGCTTGCGCCGGCGCATGGCGTCGTAGATGTGCAGCTTCAACGCGGCGCGCGCGCTCGGCACCGCGAGCGGGCGTCCGCGCGCGGGCGAGGGCGCGGGAACGTCGTCCCCGCGCCTCATCACCAGCCCCAACGCCCCTTCCAGCGCATCCACGGCGTGGCGCAGCGCGTCGGCGCGATCCGCGCCCTGGGTGTGGGCGCTCGGCACGTCCGGCATGACCGCCGTCCACAGGCCGCGCTTCTCTTGCTTCACGTCGACGGGATAGGCGAAGCTCGTCATCGG
>JBQTIS010000483.1:0-2370 GCA_052387895.1 Rhodospirillales bacterium
GGCTGTGTTGGGGGGGGGGGCCGCGGCGCGGACCGCCCCCCCGCCCCACCGCCCGGAGCTGCTTGGGCCGGTCGCCGGCCACCGCCGCGATCGTTACGATGTCGTAGCGCTGATTCTCCATGGCGCGCGGATCGGCGCCGCCCCTGACCAGCGCCCGCGCCGCGTCGGCGTGCCCGCCGAAGATCGCGACGTGCAGCGCGCTCCGCCCGCGCCCGTCTCTGGCGTTGGCGTCGGCGCCGCCCGCGAGCAGCCGCGCGATCTCGCCCGCGTCGCCGCGCGCGGCGGCTCGGTGCAGGCCCCGGTACTGGGCGATCTCGGCCGGGTCCGGCGGGGTTTGCGCCGCGGCCGGGTTCGCGCCGAGGAGCGCGACGAGCGCTAGGAATGCGATGCCGCGCATCTATTCCGCCCGTACGGTTCTAAGGAACTCCAGCCAGTCCGCTTCCAGCGCCGCCCGCGCGCGGCCATAGACCCCGACATAGCCCTGGCCGTCATACAGCGCCATGAACTTCGCCAGGCCCCAGCCCTCGACCAGGAAGCGCACGAACGAGCCGGCCTGGAGATAGATCAGATCGCGCGGCCCGCCGGCAAGCCAGCGCGCCTGGTGGGTCTCGGCCAGCGGCACCAGGCGGCCGTACTGGCGGCTCCAGCGCACGGTCTCCTCGTGCAGGTCGCGGCCCATGTTGGGGAACGAGCGGTCGTCCGGCAGCTTGAACTTCTCCTGCACGAACACGGCCAGGCCCTCGTCCAGGAACTGCCCCGGACCGGCCCGGCTCTGGCCCGCGACCAGGTGCGTGATCTCGTGCGCGATCGCGGGCCCCAGCGCGCGCCAACGTCCCGCGCCGCCGCCGTCGCCGCGCACCCGGTTGGCGCCCACCACGATGGCCGAGCGGCCGTGATAGGCGGTCGGCACGTCGTAGCGCTCGCCGACGCGGATGGCGATGATGCGCTCGGGCTCGCGCCCGAGATAGCCGGTGACCGCCTTGTAGGCGCGCTCGGCCTCCCTGGCGAAGGCCTGGGCCTCGGCCGCGCTCACCCCGTCATGGGCGATCAGCAGGTTGTCGGTGACGATGGTTTCCTGGGCATAGGCGGGAGCGGGGGCGGCGGTGCAGAACGCGGCGGCCAGGGCTGCCAGCCGCGCCGCCCAGGCGTGTTTGTGGGATGGATCGGCCACGACTTCACAATAGAACCGCGAAACCCAGGAGCGCGTTCACGATTGCGTTGGCAGAGCGCCCACCTTCTCCTTGAAAAACGAGTTCAGGCCGCGCACGCACTCCAGGTCGTCGAACAGCCGGTGCTTGTTGGCGGCGATCTTGGCCGACAAACCGGCGCGGAATTCCTTGTCGCGCACCAGCCGCGCGGCGAGCGCGACGTAGTCCTCGGCCGAGGCGACGCTCAGCTCCTCCAGCCCGGTCATCCGCATCATGCCGTGGCTGAACCAGCCGCGCATGAACCGCCCGCGCATCGTGACCACCGGGCAGTTCCGCGCCAGGGCCTGGGCGGTGGTGTTGCCGCCGCTCCAGCCCACCGTGTCCAGGCTCAGGTCCAGCGCGTCGAACAGCTGCACGAACCGGGCATGCGGCATGAAGGGCAGGATGCGGACATGGCGGGCGAAATCCAGGCCGTTTGCGTCGAACGCGCGCCTCAGCCGCCGGGCGAAGGCGTCGGTCATCCACTGCGCCCGCGCGCCGACGAACACGAACAGCGCCTCGGGAACCGCGCGGGCGATCCGGGGAAACAGGCCGTCGTAGCGCGGGTGGTATTTCACCAGGCCTTGCACCGAGCCCAGCACCGGCCGGTCCCCGGGCAGGCCGAAGTCGGCGCGGGTGGCCGGCGGCATGTCCATCTCGCCCGGGTCCAGCCGCACGCCCATGTTGGGCAGGCGCACCACGGTTTCGGTGCAGTGCGCGTCGCCGTCGGGCGGTTCGACCAGCTCGCCGCTGAGGAAATAGTCGATCATCGGCGAGCCCGAGGTGACGGGATGCCCGCAGGTCATGCACTGCACCGGCGCCAGGCGCGCCAGCGAGACGATGCGGCTGGAAACCGTCATGCCGATATCGGGGACGATCAGCACGTCCAGCCGGTCGCCGCGGATCGCCTTCAGCGCGTCCACATAGCTCGCCTCGCGGAACGGCAGCCAGCGATAGGTTCCAAGCGCCGCCATCTTCATGGTCAGCGCGTCCACAGCGCCTTGCAGCGAGTAGCAGAAGAATTCGTAGTCCTCCGCCGGCAGGCCCCGGAGCCAGCCATAGGTCCATTTCGCGCCGTTGTGCTGGCGCAGCAGTTCCGACGCCACGCCGACGCGGATCTTCCCCGCGCCGCGCCGCCGCACGATCGGCTTCAAAAAATCCTCGAGCTGCGGCTTCAGCAGGC
>JBQTIS010000484.1:0-5757 GCA_052387895.1 Rhodospirillales bacterium
AATTCTCTAAGTAACCCCCCGTCCGTACCGGCAGGAATGCCCGCTAGAGATGCCCAGGTAGCTCAGTTGGTAGAGCACGTGACTGAAAATCACGGTGTCGCTGGTTCGATTCCGGCCCTGGGCACCATCCCCGCTACAACCCGACGCCGATTTCCGCCTATACTCCGCCGATAGCGAAGCGCCGCCGGATCAAAGGCGGCCGGGACGGGAGGAAATCATGGTCACGGGGTTGGTTCGCGCGGGCTCGCTCGCGCTCCTGATCGCGGCGTTGGCGGCCGTCGTCGGCGCGGGCGCCGCGCTGGCGCAAGGCGCGCCGAAAAAGGGCGGCACGCTGATCTTCGCGGTCAACGCCGATCCGCCGACCTACGACTGCATGGGCACCACGACGTTCGTGGCGATGCAGACCTTGAGCACGCACTATTCCACGCTGCTCAAGTTCGACCCCGACAAGTATCCGGCGGTGAAGGGCGACCTGGCGCAGTCCTGGACCGTCGCGCCGGACGGGCTCAGCTATACCTTCAAGCTCAAGCCGGGCGTCAGGTTCCACGACGGCTCGGCGCTGACCTCGGAGGACGTGAAGGCGACCTTCGATCGCATCCGCAAGCCGCCCGCCGGCGCGGTGTCGGTGCGCCAGGCCGACTACGCCGACATCGCCGCGATCGAGACGCCCGATCCGCTGACCGTGGTGTTCAAGCTGTCGAAGCCCGCGGCCTCGATGCTGGGCAATTTCGCCAGCCCCTGGAACTGCGTGCTGTCGGCGGCGAAGCTCAGGTCCGACCCCGAGTACCCGAAGAACAGGATCATGGGCACGGGCGCGTTCAAGTTCGTCGAGCACGTCAACGGCTCGCACTGGGTGGGCCAGCGCAACGACGGCTATTTCGACCAGGGCAAGCCCTATCTCGACGGCTACCGCATCATCTTCATCAAGGGCGCGCCGATGATCAACGCGCTGCAGGGCGGGCAGATCATGGCCGAGTTCCGCGGCCTGTCGCCGGCCGAGCGCGACCGGCTGAAGCAGACCGTCGGCGACAAGCTCAAGGTCGAGGAAACGCCGTGGCTGTGCAAGTTCGACGTGTTCTTCAACGTCAAGCGCCAGCCCTGGTCCGACATCCGCGTGCGCCGCGCGCTGTCGCTGGCGATCGACCGCTGGAAGGGCGCCGAGGCCCTGTCGCGCACCGCCTTCGTGCGCGCGGTCGGCGGGCCCTTAAGGCCCGGCTATCCGCTGGCGATGGCCGAGGCTGAGCTGGTCAAGCTGCCGGGCTTCGGGCGCGACGGCGCCGCGGCCAAGGCCGAGGCCAAGAAGCTGCTGCAAGAGGCGGGCGTGCAGAACCTGAAATTCACGCTGCTCAGCCGCTCCGTGCCGATGCCCTACGAGCCGGTCGGCATCTACCTGGTCGACCAGTGGCGCCAGATCGGCGTGGCGGTCGAGCTCAGCCCGCGCGACGTGGCGCAGCAGAAGAAGGCGATGATCGAGGGCAACTTCGACGTGGTGCTGGACGCCAACTGCTACGACACCGACCAGCCCGACACGCAGCTGCGCCTCTACGTGTCGAACGACAAGTCGCCGGTCAACGTCAGCCAGGCGATCGACCGCGAGCTGGACGATCTGTTCGAGAAGCAGAAGCGCGCCGTCACCGAGGCCGAGCGCGCCAAGTTCATCCGCGCGTTCGAGCGGCGCGCGATCGAGCAGGGCTACACCGTGCCGGTGGTGTGGTGGCACCGCATCGTCGCCTACGACCAGCGCATCCGGGACTGGAAGATGTCGCCCAGCCATTACCTCAACCAGGACCTGGCCGCGGTGTGGCTGGCGGAGAAGTGACGGCCGCGGCTTAAGAGGCCGTCATGGCCGGGCCGTCCACCGAACCCCCGGGCGGTGACCCGGGGGGAAGGAGGACGAGTCCCGGCCATCCGCGTCTTGGCCGCGGCAAGTCCTCGGCTCGTGACGACGTGGACGCCCGCGACAAGCGCGGGCATGACGACTTTGCATTTGGTGGCGCGGAACGTCCGCGCGCCGCTCACTGCACCCTGATATGCGCCATCATGCCGCCCCGCTGGTGGTCGAGGATGTGGCAATGGAGCATCCAGTCGCCGGGGTTGTCGGCGACCAGCGCGATGTCCATGCGCGAGCGCGGGTGCATGGTCGCGGTGTCGCGCCAGTCCCGGGCCGCGAGCGGCTTGCCGTCCACCGCCAGCACGCGGAAGAAATGCCCGTGCAGGTGGATGGGGTGGTGCCAAGCCGTGTCGTTGGCCAGCTCCAGCACGTGATGGCTGCCGCGCGCGAACGTCAGCAGCGGGTCCATGGCGTGCCCGGCGTGATGGTCGGCGCCGGCCGCGCCGTTGATCGCCCAGAACTTGCCGCGGCCCGCGAGCGCGCGCGGGTCGAGCGTCTCGCCGTCGAGCCGCGCCTCGAACGGCCCGCCCATCATCCCGCCGGTGAACGCGATCTTGTGTCTTTCCGCCTTCGCCAAATCGGGCTCGGAGAGCGCATTGGGCGCGAGGCGCGGCGGCGGCGGGAGCGGACCGTCGCGCAGGCGTTTTTCGCCATAGGCCAGATCGACCAGGCGATAGGCGCGGCGCGGGTCGAACGCGTCGACCACGCTTGAGCGCTGGCCGGGCCGGCCCAGGGCATCGAGGATCAGGTCCGCGCGCTCGCCCGGCGCCAGCACCACGCGGCCGCCCTCGGCTGCGCGGGGCTCGACCGCCTGGCCGTCCAGCGCGATCGCCAGGGGGCGGTGCTCCTTGAACTCGAGCGCGAAGATGCGCGCCGAGCAGGCGTTGATCAGGCGCAGGCGCACGCGCTCGCCCGCGCTCAAGCCCCACGTCTCGACCTCGCGGCCGTTCAGCGTGACCGTGTTGCCGAGCCGCCCGTCGTGGCTCAGGTCGCGGAAATTGCCGAAATCGGCGGCAAGCCGCGCCTGGTTGTCCAGGCGCCAGTCCGCCAGCACCCACAGCTCGTCGCGGTCCACTGGGGGCGGGCTGTCCTCGTCCACGATCAGCGCGCCGTAAAGGCCGCGCGGCACCTGCTCGTGGCTCATGGCGTGGGGGTGGTACCAGTAGGTGCCGGCGTCGGGCACGGCGAACTCGTAGGCGAAGCTCGCGCCCGGCGCGATCGGTTTTTGCGTCAGGTGCGGCACGCCGTCCATCGCGTTCGGCACGCGCACGCCGTGCCAGTGCACGGTGGTTTCCTGCGGCAATTCGTTCTTGACCGCGATCTTCAAGCTGTCGCCCCGCCGCGCGCGGATCACGGGGCCGGGCTGCGCGCCGTTGTAGGTCCAGACCGGCGTGGCGGGATTGTCCGCGCCCACCAGCTTCGCCTCGGCCGGCCGGGCGGTGAGCTGGAACTCGCGGCGGCTCGGCGCGGCAAAGGCGGGCCAGGCCGACGCCGCCAGCGGCAGCGCGGCCGCGGCCTCGATCAGGCGTCGGCGGGTCAGGCGCACGTCCATCGCCTGGAGAGTGCATCCCTGCCGCGCGGCAAGGTCAAGTCGAGAGAAGGTCAGCTCCGCCGGCTCGCCATGTACGCCTGCAAGCCGGGGTGGGCGAGCGCCGCGGGGTTGACCGTGAACCGGGGCGCCTCGCCCCTGGCCAGCGACAGCGCGGCGCCGATCGCGCTGGCGGCGATCTCGCGGAAGCATTCGTCGGTGTGGCACAGCGAATGCGGCGTGACGATGACGTTGTCGAGCTTGAGAATCGGGTTGTCGGGCGCGACCGGCTCCTGCTCGAACACGTCCAGCGCCGCGCCGGCGATGCGCCGCTCTTTCAGCGCGGCATGGAGCGCCTTTTCGTCCACGGTCTGGCCGCGCGAGGTGTTGATCAGAAACGCCGTGGGCTTCATGAGCGAAAGCGCGCGCGCGTCGATCAGCCTGGCGGTCTCGGGCGTCAAGGGCGTGCTGACGGAGACGAAATCGGCCTCGCGCAGCAGCGTGTCCTTGTCGACCAGCCGCACGCCCAGCTCGTTCATGCCCTCGGGCTCGGCGTAGGGATCGCAGCCCAGATGCCGCATGCCGAGCGGCCGCAGCAGGCGGAACGCCTCCTTGCCGATCGAGCCCACGCCGAACGCGCCGAAGGTCTTGCCGACCAGACCCACGCCCATGTCGTCGTGGCGCTCGGCCCAGCGCCCGGCGCGCGTCAGCCGGTCGAGCCGGAACAGCTTCAGCGACAGCGCCATGACGAAGCCGAGGATGACGGTGGCCACCGGCCTTCGCACCGCCTCGGGCGTGTTGGCCACGATCACGCCGGCCCTGGTGCAGGCGTCCACGTCCACGTTGTCGAAGCCGACGCCGAAGCGCGCGACCAAGCGCAAGCGCCGGTCGGCCCGCGCCAGCGAGGCTGCCTCGGTGCGCGGGCGCATGGTGACGATGGCGTCGTAGCGCCGGGCCTGGTCGGGCGTGACCGCCGGCGTGGCCGCGTCGATGAACTCGAACGCGACGCCCGGCGCCGCCCGCTTCAGCGGCTCCAGCGCCGCGGGGTCGAACGCGGGCTCGCCGTCGGGCCGCAGGCAATCGTGGGTAAATCCCAGGCGGAACGGTTCCACGGTCTTCCTCCCCGGCGCAAATCGAGCGCGCGATCATAGAGGAAGCAGGGGCCGGCGGACCATCGCCCGGAAATCGGCGCGCCGAAAACAATCCGGGCGCGCCCCCGGTTCAAGGGGCCGCGCCCGGATCGAAGCTCGATCGTCGCCCGGCCGCCGGGCTGCGATTCCGGCGGCGAGGGAAGGCGGCTAGCGCCTGTTGACCTTGTCCTTGACGGTCTTCGACGCCTTGAAGCGGATCGTCTTGCTGGCCTTGATCTGGATGGCCTCGCCGGTTTTCGGGTTGCGGCCCATGCGGGCGGCGCGTTTGCCCAGAACGAACGTGCCGAGCGTCGTGCGCACGCCCTTGCCCCTGGTCAGCGAGTCCTCGATGGAGCTCAAGACGGCCTGGATCGCGGCCTTGGAGTCCTTCGCGCTGAAGCCGGTCTTTTTCGCGACTGCGGCAACGAGTTCGGTTTGGTTCACGTGCGTAATCCCCAGAGCGAGTGTTGTCCCAACCCCTAGTAAGGGTATGGGCTTCATACTCAATCCCTAGCCGAATGCAAGGGCGCACGGGGCAATCGCGCGCCGGGGCGCGCCGAACCCCAGGCAATCCAAGGCTTGCGCGTGCGCCATGCCGCGCGGCCAAGGGGTCCCCGCCGGAGGGCGCCGACCCGGCCGTTCCCCGCCGCGCGGGCGGCTCGATTCGTCGAATTCCGCTATCCGAAAGGGGTTTCATTGACCATCCATTAACTATTCAAGCGTAGGTTCCGTGCCGGTGAATTGGGATTCCCGGCAGCAGCGTCACGCCCATGGACAGCGATCGGACCAACGCCAACCCCGCGTCTTCGGCCCCCGCCACGCCTTCGGCGAGAACGCGGGACTTCAAGCGCCTGCGCCGCGGGCTGGTCATGGCCGCGCTGTGCATCGCCGCCCTCGGGCTCGCGCAGCTCGCCACCTCGGCCGACGGGGCGCGCCGCGCGGCGTTGAACGAGGCGCGGAGCGACACCGACCATCTGGCGCAGTCGCTGAGCCAGCACATGGCCCATGGCTTCCACGGCGTGCGCGTGGTGCTGCGTATGGCCGCGATGGACCATGCCGACCGCCTGCGCCGCGTCGCCGACATCGCCGAGATGGGCCCGACCCTGGCCGGGCTCGCGCGCGAGGCGCCGCTGCTGCGCTCGATGCATATACTAAACGGCTCGGGCGTCGCGGTGGCGGACTCGCGGCCCGCCCCGGCGCAACCGTTC
>JBQTIS010000485.1:0-3546 GCA_052387895.1 Rhodospirillales bacterium
GCTGGCGACCCATTTCACGTAGTCGTTGCCGGCCATGAAGGTCTGGTTGAAGGCCCCGTTGTTCATCAGGTCCTTCCATTCCGGGGTCTCGCGGACCTTCTTCATCAGGTTGACGTAGAACTCGACCTGGTCCTTGGTCGCGCCCGGCGTCGTGAAGATGCCGCGCAGCATCAGGTATTCCATGTTCAGGCCCTGCGACTTGCAGGTCGGGATGTCGTTCCAGCTCATGTCGCCGGCGAGCTTTTCCTTGTAGTCCAGCTTCTTGCCGTCGAACACGCACAGCGGACGCAGCTTGGCGCCGCGCCACTGCGCCACCGCCTCGTTCGGGTTGTTGACCGTCGAGTCGACGTGGCCGCCGACCAGCTGGGTCGCCACCGCGCCGCCGCCCGCGAACGGGATATAGGTGAACTTGACGCCCGCCGACTTTTCGATCGCCACGGTGATGATCTGGTCTTCCTGCTTCGAGCCGGTGCCGCCCATCTTGAACTGGCCGGGCGGCGCCTTCTTCACCGCGTCGACATAGTCCTTCACCGACTTGTACGGCTTCTCGGCGTTGACCCACAGCACGAATTCGTCCAGCGCCAGCATCGCGACCGGGGTTAGATCCTTCCAGTTGAAGGGAATGCCGGTGGCCAAGGGCGTGGTGAACAGGTTGGAGAGCGTGATGATGATCTTGTGCGGGTTGCCCTTCGAGTTCTTGACGTCGAGGAAGCCTTCGCCGCCCGCGCCGCCCGACTTGTTGATCACCACCATCGACTGCTTCATCAGGTTGTGCTTGGTGACGATGCCCTGGATGGTGCGCGCCATGATGTCGGCGCCGCCGCCAGTGCCGGCGGGGATGATGAACTCGACCGGGCGGGTTGGCTCCCACGCGGCTTCGGCCGTGGCGACGTTGAGGCCGCCCAGCATCGCCGCGCCCGCGGCCAGACCGAACAGACGATGGGTGAGGGGATAGGTCATTGGCGTTTTCTCCCTAAAGCCGTTGTCGGTTTTCCGGCGCCGGTTTTTCCGGCTTGCCGGCAGCGTCCGGGCCGTTCCGGCCCCATTGGTGAAACGCTGCTATCGCCCACCGTCATCCCAAGGGATCGCGGCGGTATTTATAATACGGTATACCAATACGATTGGGGATTCCAGCGTTGCGCGCCGGAAATTTTCGCGCTTCGGATCGTCAGCGCCGACGCAAACCGGCGAGAGTCGAGCGCCGCGGGAAGATGGTGCCCCAAGCCGGATTTGAACCAGCGGCCTACCGCTTACGAAGCGGTTGCTCTACCACTGAGCTATTGGGGCGCGACCTTGCGAAAGCGCCGCGGCGCGGCGCGCCGACGTTATAGGGGCGGGCCGCGCGGGCCGCAAGAGCGGCGCTTGCGATGGCTTTTCCCTGTTATTACCAAGGTTTATTGCCGCTTGCCGCGCTGCGGCATTTCCGTCAAGGTACGGGCGGCGTATGAACCGGGAAGCGGCCCCGCGGAAATCGGCGCGCGCCGTCCGCTGCGCCGGGGCCGCCACCTCTAAGCCGCCGCCTCTAAAAGGACTCCGAGAACCGCCCGATGCCCGAAGGCCAGATCAATTCCCCGGTTCCGGCGACGGACGGGCGAAGCGGCTACAAGCCGCGCAACCCAAGGCGCATCCTGTGCGTGTTCCCGCGCTACGCCCCAAGCTTCGGCACCTTCCAGTACTCGTTCAAGCTGCTCGACGTTAAGGCCTTCATGCCGCCGCAGGGGCTTTTGCTGATCACGGCCTACCTGCCCGCGGAGTGGGAGGTGCGCTTCATCGACGAGAACCTGGAGCCCGCGAGCGACGCCGACTTCGCCTGGGCCGACGCCGTGTTCACCTCGGGCATGCACGTGCAGCGCCGCTACATCGAGGAGATCGTCGAGCGCGCGCACCGCTTCGGCAAGGTCGCGGTGCTGGGCGGGCCGTCCGTGTCGGGCTGCCCCGAGTACTACCCCGAGGCCGACATCCTGCATATCGGCGAGATCGGCGACGCCACCGACAAGATCATCCAGTACCTGGACGAGGGCCCGCGCCGCCCGCCGGCGCAAATGCGGCTTGTCACCGCGGACCGGCTGGCGCTGGACGCGTTCCCCTCGCCGGCCTATGACCGGGTCGACCTGTCGGAATACTTCCTCGGCAGCGTGCAGTATTCCAGCGGCTGCCCCTATCGCTGCGAGTTCTGCGACATCCCCGCGCTCTATGGCCGCAACCCGCGCCTGAAGACGCCGGGCCAATTGCTGCGCGAGCTGGGCGCGATCCTGGCGAACGGCGCGGCCGGGCCGGTCTATTTCGTCGACGACAATTTCATCGGCAACGCCAAGGCGACGCGCGCGATGCTGCCGCCGCTGATCGAATACCAAAAGGCCAACGGCTATCCGCTGCGCCTGTCCTGCGAGGCGACGCTGAACCTGGCGCAGAACCCCGACATCCTGGCCGAGATGCGCGAGGCCGCGTTCGACACCATCTTCGTCGGCATCGAAACGCCCGAGGAAGACGCGCTGACCGCGATGCTGAAGAAGCAGAACCTGCGCCAGCCGATCCTGGAGGCGATCCACGCCCTCAACGGCTTCGGCATGGAGGTGGTGTCGGGCATCATCATGGGCCTGGATACCGATACGCCGAATACCGGGCGCAACATCATGAAGTTCGTCGAGGCGTCGAACATTCCGATGCTGACGATCAACCTGCTCTACGCCCTGCCCAAGACGGCGCTGTACGACAGGCTGGAGAAGGACGGGCGGCTTTTGAGCGGCGGCAACCTGATGTCGAACGTGCTGTTCAAGCTGCCCTACGACGACACGGTCAGGATGTGGAAGGAATGCATCACCGAGGCCTATGCGCCCGAGGCCATCTTCCGCCGCTTCATTTACCAGACCGAGCACACCTATCCGAACCGCCTCAAGGTGCGGCGCAAGGCCGGCTGGAAAGAGCTGAAGATGGGCCTGGGCGTGATTCGCCGCGTGCTGTGGCACGTGGGCCTGCGCGCGGATTACCGCCATGAATTCTGGAAGGCCGTGATGCCGCTGTTGCGCCAGGGCCGCGTGGAAGAGGTGATCCACATCGCGGTCGTCACCTACCACCTCATCCATTTCGCCCGCGACATCTCCGAGGGACGGATGGAGGCGGCGTTCTACGCCGACCCGTCGAAGACCCCGGACGCAGCCCCGGTCACCGCGCACCGCGCCGCCCAGGCGGCATAGCTTCGACGGCCCTTCATCCGGTTTTCCCGAAATCCGGGCGCGCCTCGGCGTTGGCCGCTGCGGGAATGGCGACGCCGCCTTCCACGGGCGGCGCGACGATCGCCGGCGCCGCGGCGGCCGCGGCCGCCTGGAGCGCCGCGACGCGCCTGGGCGCGCGCCAGGCGAGCGCGCCGAACCCGCCGCAGGAGGGGCATAGCGCGGCCCAGCCTTGCGCGAGCGCGCCGCACTTGTCGCACACCCAGGCAGGGTCCGGCGGGGCGTCGTCGGCCCGGGCGCGCCAGCGTTCGGCGGCGGCCGCGTCGGCATGCTCGGCCTTCTCGATCTCGGCCATCAGCCGGCAGGCGCGCGCCGA
>JBQTIS010000486.1:0-8811 GCA_052387895.1 Rhodospirillales bacterium
GAAAGGCACGCCCTTCTCGGCGGCCTGCAGGCCCGCGTGGATCGCGGGGCAGGTGGCGTCGACGATCTTCAGCGCGCCAGCCCTGGCCGCGGCCGTGAAGCGCGGCGCCAGGCCGTGCTCGTTCAGCGTGACCCCCGAGGTCTCGATTTCCCCGACCGCGCCGGCGCCGATCAGAAGATCGGCCTGCAGGCCGCTGGTCGGCACGGTGACCAGGCGCAGATCGCGCGCGCGGCGGCGCAGCAGCGCGCGCGTGGCGGCCATCGAAACCCCGGCGTAGTCCGCGGGAATCGCGAGGCGGGCGCCGTCGGGAATGCGGGCGGCGAGGGCGTCGAGGTCGATCCGCTCCGCCATCCCCGCTATTTCGCCACGATCCGGCCCTCGACCTTGGGCGCGACGCTGCCCTTGGCGGCGATGTAGTCGATCACCTGGCTGGCCATCAGCTTGCCGCCGCTGGCGTCGATCAAAAGCTTGCCCTTCTTCAGGTCGGCGAAGCCGTCGCCGCCGCCGACGATGTAGTCGTTCGCCGCCACCTTGTAGCTCCGCGCCGGGTCGAGCGGCTTGCCGGCGACCGTCGCCTCAACCACGCGCTTGCCGGGCTCGGCCTTGGAGTCGTAGACGAAGCTGAGGCCCGACACGCTGAGGAACCGCCCCTGCAGCTCGGCGACGCGGCTGACGGCGTTTTCCAGCGACGCTTTCAAGTCGCTGCCTTTCAGGTCGATCAAAACCGTTACGTTGCCGAACGGAAGCTCGGTCAGCACGTCGCGCCGCGTGATCGCGTGGCCCGCCGGATATTGCCGGTCGCCGCGGATGCCGCCGCCGTTGACGATGCCGACATCGGCGCCGACCGCCTCGCGGATCGCGTCGGCGAACAGGTTGCCGATGGCGTTCTCCTTGGCGCGCACCTCGCTGCGCCGGCTGTCCAGCGCCACCGCGGCGGTGCCCACCTTGACGTTCAGATCCGCGTCCAGCTTGTCGGTGTGCTTCTTCACCAGGGCCGCCACCTGCGGGTCGGGGGCGAAGCCGCGGATCGGCGCCATGCGCCAGGCCGGCACGGCGGCGACCCGGGGTCCGTCCTTGGTCTGGGTGCGGGTGAGCGTCAGCTCCACCACGGCCAGGAACTCGTTGTCGTGGCCGGCCTTGTGGATCAGCTTGCCGCCTTCCAGGAACGTGATGGGATCGTGGTCGTGGCCGCCCAGGATCAGGTCGATCTCCTTCACCTTGGAGGCCAGTTCGCGGTCCTCGGCGATCGACAGATGGGTCAGCGCGACCACGTACTCCGCCCCTTGCGCCTTGAGCGCCTTGGCGGCCGCCGCCCCGGTCGCGACCACGGGCGCGAACGTCACGTCCTTGCCGGGGCTCGAGAGATGCGTGGTTTCCGGCGTCAGCAGGCCCAGGAACCCGATCTTGAAGCCCGCGACTTCGCGCAAGGCGGTCGCGGGCGCGCCGTTGAACGGCTTGCCGTCGGCCCCCAGCACGTTGGCGCCCAGCCACGGAAACTTGGACTCGGCCATGCGCTGCTTCATCACGTCGGGGCCGAAGTCGAATTCGTGGTTGCCGAACACGGCGATGTCGAGGCCCACGGCGTTCATCATCTCGATCATCTGCGAACCCTTGGTCATGCCCGACATCAGCGAGGGCGAAATCAGGTCTCCGCCGAAGGTCGTGACGCTGGCCCCGGCCGCCGCGCGCTCTTTCTTCAGCGCCGTCATCAGCTCGGCGAACCCGCCCCAGCCCTTGATCGGCGAGATTTCGTAAACGTCGTTGGTGTGCAGGAACGTCACCTTGGCGGTGACCGGCGCCGCGGCGGGCGCGGTTTGCCCCCACGCGGGCAGGGCGGCGAGCAAGGGCAGGGCGAGAGCGAACAGGGCGCTGGCGAGGAAAGCCCGGCGGCGCAAGGCGATCATGGAATCCCCCAGGTAAAGCCGGCCACCCGCTGGCCGGCGATAACGGGCAGCATGCAACGCGCTTGGCCGCCGATGCAATGCGGACCCGGCCGCGGCAATATTTCGTCAAAAAAAACAAGCGCAACGGCAATAAAACGGCGGCTACATAAGTAATGATTTGTTTACCATAAAACTCCGATGCATATGGCCGCGATAACGCATCCGATTCTATTGCGTCATTAGGGATATGTTAACGCCCTTGGCCTATCACGCTACTTGGTCGAATAGCCGGCAGTTAGCCGGCTAGGCGTCTTCGCAGGTAGCGGACGGTTCGAGGCAGCGAACCGTAACGGCGCCAAAGGCGACCGCGGGCGGCGCCGGCCTAAACCGCCGGCGCACCAAAACGGGGCGGAGTGCCAGGAAGGCGCTCCGCCCCGATTTTTTTTGCCCGGTCCGCGGCGGGTATTGCCGGCGCGCGCGGTTGGTCTATGGTGCCGCCCCTCCATCCAACCCGCGCGCCCGCCATCGCATGGACCAGCCCCCCTTCGACCAGCGCCTCGCCCGTGTGCTCGTGCGGCCCTTGGCGCGCACGCCGCTCACGCCCAACCAGATGACGACCATCACCGTGGTCTTGGCGTTCCTCGGCGCGGGGCTGATCGGCGTCGGCCACGGGCCCGCGATCCACTGGGGCGCGGGCATCTTCGCGCTGGCGCGGTTCCTCGACCATTTCGACGGCGAGCTGGCGCGCCAGACCGGCCGCGCCTCGCGCTTCGGCTATTTCTACGACTACGCCGCCGGGGCCAGCTCCTATGCCGCGCTGTTCGTCGGCCTGGGCGTGGCGTTCCGCGACGGCTGGCTGGGGCAGTGGTCGATCGCACTGGGCGCGGTCGGCGCCGCGAGCGCGTTTTTGTCGATGGCGCTCAATCTCGACATCGACAAGCGCGAAGGGCAGGGCGCGGCCAATTACCCGGGCTTCGCCGGATTCGAGCTGGAAGACGGCATATACCTGATCGCGCCGATCGTATGGCTGGGCTGGGCCGAGCCGTTCTTCATCGGCGCGGGCGCGGGCGCGGGGCTTTACGGACTGTGGACCGTCGTCAACTGGCTCGGCGCGCTCAGGCGCGGGCGGCGCTAGGCGGTCAGGAGCGCGGGCGGTCGACCGGCTGCAGCGTGCGCCGGCCGTTTCCGTCCGGCGACAGGTCGGGAAACGGGAACCGGGCGAGGCCGTGCAGGCGCTTGAAATACAAGCCGGCCCAGAAATAGAAAATCGGCGCGAAGATGAAGCCCAGGATCATCACCACGACGTCCAGGCCCAGCCACAGGAACACCGGCACCAGCAGCATGCCGTCGTCGGCGTCGAAGCCCCACATGCTCTTGAGCTCGCCGGCGCGCGCGCCGTTGGCGTCCTCCAGGGACACGACCATCCAGAGATTGAGCGCGATGAAGGTGCCGGCGACCGCCCCCATCGGAATCGCCCAATAGCCGAGGATGCTGCCGTCGCGCAGGCCGATCCCGACGGCGACGAACGCGATGGTGTTGCAGAAAGCGTCGCTGAGCAGATCGAAGCGGTGCCCGTTGGCGGAGAATTTCTTGGTCAGCCGCGCCAGCTCGCCGTCGGCGCGGTCGAGCACCATCGACAGCAGCAAGACCGCCGCGCCGATGTCGGTGAACGGGCCCTGGCCCATGGCGATCAGCCCGGCCGCGGCGATCCCGGTGAACAGCCGCAGGGCCGTCACCTGATTGGGCGTGACGCTGGTGCGCGCCAAGGGGCGCACGCCGATGCGAACGGCGCTATGGATCCAGGTGTTGTGGCTCATGCCCCCAACCGGACGAAAAGCCGACGGACGGACGGCCCGCGCTCCCGTCCGCGGGCCGGCCTTGCATGGAGCTTACATTAAATTGCTTCGCGTTTGCCACGCAACCGTAATCGGGCGCCAACCCCGCGAGATCCCCGCGCTATTTCGCCGCCTGCACCATGATTTCGACCTTGTAGGCGGGCGCGGCGAGCTTGGCTTCGACCGTGGCGCGGGCCGGCGTGTTGCCCGGCGACACCCAGGCGTCCCATACCTCGTTCATCTGCGACCATGTGGATATGTCGGTCAGCCAGATATTGGCCGACAGCAGCTTGGATTTGTCGGTGCCCGCGGCGGCCAGAAGCCTGTCGATCTTCGCCAGGATCTGCTTGGTCTGGCCCTTCACGTCCTGCTTGGCGTCGTCGGCGACGACCCCGGCCAGATACACGGTGCTGCCGCTGACCACCGCTTGGCTCATGCGGGGGCCGGCTTCGATGCGCTTGATGGTCATGGCGATCCTCCTGCTGTTGATGGGGTTTGCGGCATGGTTTGCGTCATTGCGGTTCCGCCAGGAACCGTTGGAAGCGGCGCGCGACTTCGGGCGGGGACACGGTGGGCCGGCCCAGCTTTTCCAGCGATCCGGGCGCGATGCGGACATGGATCAGATGCGGGCCGTGCGCGGCCAGCGCGGCCTTGAGCGCCCGGGCGAACCCGGCCGCGTCGTCGCAGGCGAAGGCCCCGGCATAGCCGCAGGCGATCGCCACCGCGGCGAAATCGACATTGGGCGACACCGTCGCCTGGCCGCCGGTGGAATCGTGCGCGCCGTTGTCCAGCACCGCGTGGATCAGGTTGCGCGGGGCGTAGCCGCCGATGGTGGCGAGCGCCCCCAGCTTCATCAGCGCCGCTCCGTCGCCGTCCAGCACCACGACCGGGCGCCGCGCGTTGAGCGCGATGCCGAGTCCCATCGGGCTCGCGCATCCCATCGAGCCGACCTGGTAGAGGTGCTGCTTTCGGTCCGCCAGCGTGAACAGCTCGCGCCCGCATTTGCCCGTGGTGGCGACGATCGCGGCGGCGGTGGGAAGCTCGGCCAGCAGGCGCTCCAGCACCTTGACGCGGATCGGCCGGGCGCCGCCGCTCGTCAGATCGGCCGTCCGGCCGCGCGGGCGCGCCGGCATCGGCTTGTGATCCAGGCCGTCGTCGCGCACGCTGTCCTTTTCCATGATAAGGGCGGCGGGGAGGGATTGCTGCTCCATGTTTTTGCAAGCCAGGTCAATTGCTTGCGGAATCTCCTTCGGGTCCTTTGGGAATCGCTGGTGAGTAACCCTTATCGTGTCGAGCATTTCGGCGGTGATCTGGCCCATCAACTCATGCTGCGGCTCGTCCTTAAGGCCGGGCTGGCCGCGCCAGGTGACGATCAACAGGGTCGGAATCCTGAACGAAAAATTCAGCGACGTGAGCGGGTTGACGGTGTTTCCTAACCCTGAATTTTGGCACATGACGACGGTCTTGCGCCCGGCGAGCCAAGCCCCGGCGGCGATGGCGACGGCCTCGCCCTCGGAAGCCGCGCCGACATAGTCGAGCTTGGGGTGCGCGATCGCCCGGTTGATGAAGGGGCTCAGGAACGAGCAGGGCACGCCGGTATAGAAGCCGAAGCCGCGCGCGCGGGCCGGCTCGATGAAGTCGTCGGCCGATATCATGCGTGTCCGATCAGCGGAGGCGGGCGGTCACAGGAAGTTGCGCGCCTTGGCCAGGTCGAAGGCGTCGTCCACGTCCAGCCAGTGCCCGGTGATGTACTGCACGCGGACGCGATGCCCGGCCGCGACCAGACGGTTGAACAGGTCGGGCATGTCGGCCTTGTCGAGCTTGCCTTCGGCCCGCAGCGCCCGGAGTTCCCCGCGCACCAGCGCCGATCCGGCCTCGCTCAGCTTCACCAGCCCCACCCATTCGCCGCTGATCTCGCCGTCCGCGAGGTCGGGCCCGATGCGCTTCAGGTCCACCGTGTCGTCGTCCAGGTAGCCGGGCGAGAACGGGCGCGAGCAGGCGATGTGGTCGTGGATCAGGCCGGGGCCCGAGCGCCGCCGTTCGCGCCACAAGGCGTCGGCCACCACCACGATGTCGCCCTCGGCCTCGAGCAGCCGGTCCAGCAGATAGCGGCGGAACAGGATGTCGCCGTAGGTCACCAGGCACGGGCCGTTCAGGCGCTTCTCGGCCGCCGCCAGCGAGGCGCATTCGCCGGTCGAGGCATAGGCGTCGTTGGCCAAGAGCTCGACCGAGGGCACGTCCACCGCGTCCTTGCGGTATCCGGCGACCACGGCCACGTCGCGCACGCCGCTTTCCTTCAGCGTGGACACCAGGCGGCGCAGCAGCGGCTGGCCGCGCACGTCGATCATGCATTTCGGACGGTCGGCGGTGAGCTCGCCCAGCGCCGCGCCGCGCGAGGCCGCCAGCACGATGGCGCCGATGTCCTCGCCCGGCCGGGGCAGGTAGCGCCGCTCCGCCTCGGCCAGCTCCGGATTGCCGGACAGCTCGAACACGTCCTTGACCGACGCCACCGCGCCCTCGACGCCCGACAGCGACTCGCTCGCGGCGATGCGCCGGCTGGTCTCGCGCATGGCGGTGATCGCCGCGCGCAGATTGTGGTTGGCCCAGATGACGCAGGAAATGCCGGCGGCGCGGAAGCGGTCGGTGGGGGTGGCGTAGTACATGGTCGGCACGATCACCACCGGCGCCCGGTTCGCCCACTCCCTGCAGAACGCGAAAATCTCGTCCGCGGTCGACCGCTTGGAATGGATCAGGATCGCGTCGGCCCCGGCGCGGCGATAGGCCTCGGCGCGTTTCAGCGCCTCGTCGAGCCCCCAGCCCGAGATCAGCGCCTCGACCCGCGCCACGAGCTGGAAGTCGGGGTCGGTCTGGCTGTCCTTGCCGGCCTTGATCTTGCCGCAGAATTCGTCGATGTCGGCCAAGGGCTGCCCGTCGCCGAGAAACGAGTTGGTCTTGGGAAACAGCTTGTCCTCGATGCACACGCCGGCGACGTTGCGCTGGATGAGCTTCCTGACCAGCCGGCGCACGTTGTTGAAATTGCCGTAGCCGGTGTCGCCGTCCACCAGGATGGGAATCCGGGTGGCGTCGGCCATGAACTCCAGCACTTCCAGCACCTGGGTCCACGACGCTTCGTTGCTGTCGCGCACGCCGAGGGCGGCCGAGATCGAAAGCCCCGAGGCCCAGATGCCCTTGAACCCGGCTTCCTCGACGATCCGCGCCGACAGGCCGTTATGCGCCTCCATCAGGAACGCGAGCTCGGGCGACCGCAGCGCGGCCTTCAGCGCCGCCGCGCGGCTTGCCGGCTTCGCGCCGGCCCCGGGGGTGCGTAGCGAGACGGTCATGGCGGGGGCTAGTTGGTCGAGGTCCGCTGCCCGAGCTCGGCGGTTTTTTCGTCCATCTTGGCGATCAACCGGTCGACGCCGGAATCCTTGATGACGGAGGTGTATTCGGACCGCCGCGTGGCCACCTCGCTGATGGCGCTGCGATAGAACACGTCCACGATCTGCCACTTGCCGGCGTTGTTCTGCATCACGTAGTCGATGTTCTCGGTCGAGCCGCTGGTCTTGACGAACTGCGCCTTCACCCGCGCCAAGCCGTTCTGCAGCGGCTCGACCGCGCCTACCTTGAAAGCCTCGCCCGAGTATCCGTCGAGGCGCGAGGCGTGGACCGCGACCATGTAGCGCGCGAACGCGTCCACCAGGCGCTGCTGCTGGTCGGGCGTGGTCTGCTTCCACGCGCCGCCCACGGCGATCGACACCATGCGCGGAAGGTCGAACGCCGAGACGATCTCGGGCGCCAGCTTCTGGAAGCGGCCGTTATAGGCAAGCTGCTTGGCGTTCTTCATGGTATCGACCATGGCGGCGCCGAGCTTTTCGATCACCGCTTGCGGCGGTTGCGCGGCCTGTTGCGCGGCCGCGCCCGGCGCGAGCGCGCAGACGACTGCCATGGCCATGGCGGCTCGGAACAAGCGAACGGTCATCTCGGAAAAGACTCCATTGAAGCATCTGCCCCGGCGATACCAGACGGCGGTCCAGCGGCCGGACTGCGCCCCCGCTAGGCCGGTCGTGTGCGGCAACTCAAGGTCCCCCCGCGCAACCGACCGTACCCGATAAACGAACGCCGTCCCACGGGCGCGGCCGCAAGGGCGGGCCCGCGCGCAACGGGTGAGTGGGTATTTACACCGCCAAGCGCCGGGGGCGCAACCCGGGCGTTGGCGCGCCGCCATTGAGTGACAAACGGTGGATAAGTAGGCAAACCATTGGCGGAAGGGGCGAAGTTGGGCGTGGATCGCGGCCGGGGCGGCCTCGGGTAGGCCCCGGCGAGGCCATAGAGGGAGGCGGAATGACGATTTCGATCGCCGGGCGCTGCAAGCGGACCGGGATGCTGGGCGTGGCGATCGCCTCGTCGAGCCCCTGCGTCGCGGCGCGTTGCGCCTTCGCCCGCGCCGGGGCCGGGGCCGCGCTGTCGCAGAACGTAACCGATCCGCGCCTTGGCCAGCGCGCGCTGGACCTGATGCGCAACGGCCTGACGGCGAAGCTGGCGCTGAACCGCCTGGTGGCCGAGGCCGGGGCCAACGCCGCGTTTCGCCAGCTCGTGCTGGTCGACGCCCAGGGCCGCACGGCGGTCCACACCGGCGCGAAGGCGCTGGGCGCGCACGCGGCGGCGCGCGGCCGGGACTGCGCCGCGGCGGGCAATCTGCTGGCGAACGCGGGCGTGCCCCCGGCGATGGCCGCCACGTTCGAAGCCGAGCCCGGCCTGCACTTGGCCGAGCGGCTGGTGCTGGCGCTGGAAGCGGGGCTGGTCGCGGGCGGGGAGGCGGGGCCGGTGAAATCGGCCGGACTGCTGGTGGCGGACAAGCAGCCCTGGCCGCTGGTGGATCTGCGCGTGGACTGGGCCGACGACCCGATTGCGCGCCTGTCGCGGCTGTGGTCGGTGTACCGGCCGCAGATGAACGATTACGTCACGCGCGCGCTCGACCCCGCGGCGGCGCCGGCCTTCGGCGTGCCGGGAGATCCATAGAGCATTTTCCGATCAAGTTGCGTCACCCCCTCCCTACCCCTCCCCCTTGAAGGGGGAGGGGACTCTATTTTGTG
>JBQTIS010000487.1:0-10034 GCA_052387895.1 Rhodospirillales bacterium
GCGACGGCGGCGGCGGCGTGATCACGCAGGCGATCCACACGCTGGACCTGTTCCTGCACCTGGCCGGGCCGGTGGCGCGGGTCCAGGCGCTGGCCGCCACCAGCCCCGTCCACCGCATGGAAACCGAGGACCAGGTGGTGGCGACCCTGCGCCTGGCCAACGGCGCGATGGGCTCGCTCGACTGCACCACGGCGGCCTATCCCGGCTATCCCGAGACCATCCTTCAGGCCGGCGACAAGGGAGGCGCGCGCATCCAGGGCACAGAGGCCGCGATCGAATACATGGGCCCGCCGCCCCGGCGCGAGACCGCGGGCGGCGGCGCGGGCGGCGGCGGCGGGGCCGACCCGATGGCGTTCCCGCACGACTGGCACCGCGACCTGATCGCCGATTTCCTCGACGCGGCGGCGGCGGACCGCGACCCCGCGATTCCCGGAAGCGAGGCGCTGCGCGTGCATTGCCTGATCGACGCGCTGTTGCGCTCGGCGCGCGAGCAACGCGCGATCCAGCCGGAGAATTGAGGCGCGTCTGTAAGGCGTTGCTTGACATATGTAAGGCAACGCCTTACATAAATCGGGGATGATCCGCAGTTTTCGGCACAAGGGGCTGAAGGAACTTTTCGAAAGTGGAACGTCGAAACGCGTTTCGGCGCCGTTACACCGCCGAATCATCGTCAGGCTGGACGCGCTGGAGGCAGCGACAAGCCTGAAGGAGCTGAACCAACCGGGATTCGACTTCCACCCGCTGCATGGCAGGCCGCAATGCTATACGATCCACGTCAACGGCCCGTGGCGCATTACGTTCGAATGGGGCGAAGGCGGCGCGACGCGCGTGGACCTGGAACAATATCATTGAGGGAACGAACGATGGCTCTGCTGAAACCGATCCGACCCATCAAGCGCCCGCCCACGCATCCAGGGTCGCTGATGCGCGAGATTCTGGAAGACCATGTGCGCCTGCCGGTCGCCCAGGCTGCGCAACGCATGGGCGTCAGCCGGCCGGCGCTCTACGCCGTGCTGAACGGGCGGGCGGCAGTGTCGGCCGACATGGCGCTGCGCTTTTCCCGGCTCGTCGGCGGCGAGCCCGAGCTTTTCCTGCGCATGCAGGACAATTACGAGCTGTGGCGCGCCCGGCGCCGGCTGGCCGCCGCGCTCGACCGGATCGAACCGGCCGCGGCGTAACGCCGCTACTGCAAGCGCGGCGGCGGCTCGGCGGTTTCGGGCGGCTGGGCCAGGGGCCCGGCGTGGTGATGCGCCAGCTTCCAGCGCCCGCGCTCGCGCACGAACAGGTTGGTGGCGACCAGGTACGAGCCGTCGATCACCTCGTGGCACAGCACGTAGGCGACCTCGCCCAGCACGTGCGCCGTCTCGTTCTTGCACAACACGGGCGGCGAGCCGGGATTGCCGAGGATGTTGCGCCAGCTCTTGAGGATCTGGGCCCGGTCGCGGATCGCGTCCCAGCCCGGATGCACGCAGGCGACCGGCGCGTCCTCGGCCCAGAGCTGCGACATGGCCTCGAGGTCGCGCGCGGCGAAGGCGCGGTAGAAGCTGCGGTTGGCGGACAGCACGTTGGCCAGGTCGGACATGGGACGCATCCCCCGGGATCGCGCGCCCGCCGGCTCCGGGAACGGGCGTCAATCCGGCGGCGGCGCGCTGTCGAGGTAATGCGGCCCGGGCCTGGTGTAAAGCTCCTCGTAGTGCACCAGCCGCGGGACGCCCAGCGGCGCCGGCTGGCCGGCGCGGAACGCCCATTCGCCGCGGTCGCAGTCCCGGGCGCGCACGTAGCTGTTGAGATAGATGCGCCGCTCGTCCTCGCCCTCGTTGGGACCCGAGCCGTGCACCATGAACGGGCCCCACAGCGCCAGGTCGCCGGGATCGAGCTCGAGATCGACGATCGCGGCGGGATCGAGCCCGGCCTTGACGAGCCGCGCCGCGCCGTCGCCCTTGCCCATCACCGCGCCCTCGCCGAGGGCCGCTAGTTCGCCCAGGCGATGGCTGCCCGGCAGCAGGCGCACGCAGCCGTTCCTCGGCCGGTGCGCGTCGAGCGCGATGCCGGTCTGGAGGTACGCGGTTTCCAGGGTGCGGAACGCCGCGCGCGGCCGGCGGAAGCGGACGTCCTGGTGGAAGTTGTAGTCCGCCGCCGCCGCGCCCCTGGGTTTCCAATGGCACTGGTTGATGATCTGCTTGAGGTCCCGGCCGATCAGCGGCGCGACGACGGCGAGCACGCGCGGGTCGGCGCGGTATTTCTCCAGCGCCTTGTCGTGATAGGCCGGCCACTGCGCCATGGTGGCGACGCGGCCGAGCTTGGGGTCGTCGGTCACGCGGAAGCACAAATTGCCGTGCCGCCAGCTGCGCCCGCGCTTCAGCGCGGCGGCGCGTTCGCGGTCGAAGGCCCGTTTCAGTTCCGCGATGTCCGCCGGGCCGAACACGCCGCGCAGCACGGCAAAGCCGTCGCGCCGGTAGCCCGCGAGCCAGGAGGGCGGAGCGGCGCTCGGCGCCGGGGGCGAAGGAACCGTCCCGATTCCGGTCATGGTCGATCGTTCCGTTGCCGTCGGCACGACGGCGCGCGACCATAGAGGGCGCCCGGTAAACGGACAATGAACCGGCGAAAAATCGAGGATTTCCGCGCGTCTGGCGGCCCCAGGCCGCTTCGGGCATAATTCCCGCGTTAACGGAGTGCTTCGCCATGGACGATACGGCCCGCGCGGCTTCGAAGCCCCCGCTCGTCAACCGCACGCGCATGAAATTCGCGCTCGACGACGGCATCGGGGCGCGGGCGCGGATCGGCCTCATCGTGCTGGCGACCGACTTCACCATGGAATACGAGTGGCGGCGCATTTTGGCGCTGCCGGGCGTGGCGTTCTACGAAAGCCGGCTCCACAACTCCCCCACCATCACGCCCGAGACCCTGGCGGCGATGGAAAAGCTGATCCCCGAGGCGGCGCGGCTGATCCTGCCGAACGGGCGGATCGACGTGGTGGCCTATGGCTGCACCTCGGCCACGGTCGTTCTGGGCGAGGAGACGGTGTTCCGGCGCATCCGCGAGGGGCGCGCGGGCGTTAAATGCACCACCCCCATCACCGCCGGGATCGCGGGGATGAAGGCGATGGGCGTCGGGCGCGCGGCCTTGCTGACGCCCTATGTCGAGGAGATCAACGCGATGATGCGCGGCTTCATCGAGAAGCAGGGCATCGAGGTGCCGGCGGTGGGCTCGTTCAACAACGCCGACGACGGCGAGGTGGCGCGCATGTCGCCGGCCACCACGCGCGACGCGGCGATCGAGCTGGGCCGGCACAAGGACGTGGACGGCGTGTTCGTCGCCTGCACCAGCTTGCGCGTGGCCGAGATCGTGGAGGACGTGGAGCGGGCCACCGGCAAGCCGCTGACCTCGTCCAACCACGCCATGGCCTGGCACGCCCTCAGGCTCGCGGGCGTCGGCGACGCGCTGCCGGGCTGGGGCAGGCTGTTTAGGAGCTAGCGGACCAATCCCTCGGACAGGCTGCCGCCGACCAGCACAAGCGCGCCGCGGCAGATCGTGACGCCGCCCTCGGGCTTGACGATCAGCAGCGCGTCCGAGGCCGCGGCCACGCGGATATGCGCCGTGGCGCCGGCGAAAATGAAGTCGATCAGGCCGAGCCGGGGCGACCACTCGAACACGACATGGCTTAGAGCCTCGCGGCGCGTGAAGTCCTTGCCCGAGCCCATCGACCAGATCGGATCGGCGGCCTTGAGATCGAGCACGCCGCCCTTGACCGTGGCGGTGACCGGGCTGACAAGCTCGTTCGCGGACGAGCCGACGCGGCAGGCCACCTCGCCCTGGAACACCGCGACGGCCGCGCGGGCGGGGCCGGATGTCGCAAGCGCCGCCGCCAGCGCCAACCCGGCCGCGCGCCAGCCACGATTCAATTGCACCGGCCCAGCAACGCGCCGGTCACGCGGTTTGCCGGCGGCGGCGCGGCCGGCCGGATGCAGAGGAAACCCTCAACAGCCCGGCCACGCCGATATCCTCGTCGATCTCGGGCCAGTGGATGCCGAAACCGGCGCCGGTGATGCGCCACTTGCTGCGTTGGCCAGCCGTCGCCGATTGAAGGCGCGGGAACCACGCGACCGGCACCGCGATCGTGCGGCCGTCCATCAGATCGACCGTCAATTCGTCGCGCGAGACGCGAACGCTCTTTATCCGCTCATCGGGCGCGACGGAAATGGACGTGCCACGCATCCCAACATTCCTTTTCGAGCGATCGGACGATCTTATACACCGTTTGCAATTCGCGGGCAGCAAACCCGTGGTTGGAGGCAAGCCCGACGGGCCTCAGCCAGAATTTGGCCGCCATGCCTTCTCGTTCAATGTGAACGTGCGGAGGCTCGAAGCCTTCGTTGCTGTAGAAGAACAGCCGATAGGGGCCATGCCGGCGAACCGTTGGCAATCGGCCGGCCTCCTTGTCCCCTTCCGCGTCAGTTGAACCGGTCCACCAGCATGCCGCCGACGTCGATCTCGGGCTTCCTGCCCTGCATCAGGTCGGCGCTGATCCGCCCGGTGCCGCAGGCCATGGTCCAGCCCATGTGGCCGTGGCCGGTGTTGAAGAACATGTTCTTCTGCCGGCCGCGGCCCAAGACCGGCGGGCCGTCGGGCGTCATGGGCCTGAGGCACGACCAGTATTGCGGTTTTCCGAAATCGCAGGCGTCGGGATAGAGGTCCTTGACCGCGGCGATCATGCCGTCGAAGTCCGACGGCTTGTGCTCGTTGGCGTAGCCCGAGAACTCGGCGGTCGCGGTCATGCGGATGCGCTCGCCCAGCCGCGCGATCGCCACCAGGTTCTCCTCGTCGATCGTGGGCACGCTGGGGGCGCCGTTGTGCCCGCCGATCGGCAGGGTCAGCGAATAGCCCTTGACCGGATAGACCGGCAGCGCGACGCCCAGCCTGCGCGCGACCAGCGGGCTGTAGGAGCCCAGCGACAGCACGTAGGCGTCGCCCCTGATCACGCCCTTGTCGGTCGCCACGCCCGAGACGCGGTCGCCGTCGACCGCGATCTCGCGCACCGTGGTGTCGAAGCGGAACTCGACGCCCAGGCGCCGGCAATGCTCGGCCAGGCCTTGCGTGAACTTGCAGGCGTCGCCGCTTTCGTCGTCCGGGCAGTGGATGGCGCCGGCGATGCGGCGCTTCATCGGCGCCAGCGCCGGCTCGACGCGCACGGCGCCCTCGGCGTCCAGCACGTCGATGCGAAGGCCGTGGTCGCGCATCATCCGCATGTGCTCGACGCCGGCTTCGAGCTTGGCCGGGTCGCGATAGACGCACAGGATGCCGTTGGCGAGCGCGTCATAGGCCACGCCCGTGTCCCGGGCCGCCTGTCTGGTGAGCTTTTGGCTGTAGAGGTTGAGCCTGAGCTTCACCAGGGTCTTCTCTTTCGCGCGCGCGGCGGTGCAGTTGCGCAGGAACCTGAGGCCCCAGGCATAGAAGCGCGGGTCGGCCGAGAGCTTGAGGCGCAGCGCGGTCTTGGCGCCGAACAGCGATTTCAGCAGCGTCATGGGCGCCGCGGGCGAATTCCAGGTGAAGGAATGCCCGGGCGCGATCATGCCGGCGTTGGCGAAGCTGGTCTCGCGCGCCGCCTCGCTCTGGCGGTCCACCACCGTGACCTTGATGCCGTCCCTGGCGAGGTAATAGGCGTTGGCGACCCCGGCCAGGCCGGCGCCCAGGATCACGGCGTGCATGCGATTGGTCCGTCCTTGTGCTGTCGGGCGCTGATCAGGGCAGCGTGACGGTCTCGCGCCGCACCGTCTTGCCGAAGGTGCCGGCCAGCGAGGGCACCAGGGCCTGGGCCACCGACAGCGGATCGCCGCCGCTGACGTCGACATAGGATTGGCCCAACCAGGCGCGCTTGCCGGTGCCCTCTTCCTTGACCGACGCGTAGAGCCGGTAGCGGCTGGAGCTGCGCGCCTTGGACGAGCGGTCGGGGTCCTGGAACAGGCCGCCGCCGCGGGTCGAGAACAGGTTGACGCGCGCCTCGACGTCGGTGTCGACGCGCGAGCCGGTGCCGCCCTCGCCGCCCAGCTCCAAAAGCCCGCGCCGCGCCTGCTGCTCGCCGGTGTCGAACGTGCCGGTCAGCCAGAAGGTCAGCGTGAACGGCGCCTGCGGCACGATGCGATAACCGCGCTGGGTCAGCTCGCGCCGGAAGCTCTCGGCCAGGTCGCGGGCGCCGTCGTTGTCGTCGAGCAGATGGATGGTCACCGGCGAGCCGGGCGGGATCGGGATGTACGAGGCCGCGAACAGCAGCGCCTCGCGCCCGCTCTGCGGCGCCTGGGCTTGCGTGCCCGGCGCGAGCGCCAACGCCAGCGGGCCTGCGAGCGCGGCCGCGAGGGCGAGGGTGCGGAGCGTGAAGCGCATGAGCCTGTCCTTAAAGCCTAAGGCGTCGGCGGGCCGAAGCCGGCGGCCGCGCCGGAATTCCGAGGTTTCTAGCATGATGCCAAGCCGCGAACGGGTCAAGAACGCCGGGACGGGCGCGGCGCGGCGGATTCCCGCGGTTTCAGCCATCCCGGCAGCACCAGCACGATCGCCAGGGCCGCCACCACCAGCGCCAACGCCAGGATCTCGCGCGCGCCGATCGCCTCGCCGGTCAAGGGCGCGCTCGATATCACCCCCACGACCGGGATCAACAGGGTGCCGATCGCCGCCAGGCTGGCCGGCACCAGGCCCACCAGCCGGTTCCAGGCCCAATGGCACAGCACCATGGGAATGGTGGCGCTATAGGCCAGCGCCGCCCATTGCACCGCCGACACCTCGGCCGGCGCGGGCAGATGCCCGAAGGCCAGAGCGCCGAGGACGATCGGCATTCCGCCCAGCGCCATCTGCCAGCCGGTCAGCGCGGCCGTGCCCATGGTCCAGCGGTGGCTTTTCAGCGCCACGGTGCCCGCCGCCCAGCACACGGCCGCAGCGACGATCAATAAGGCCCCCCAGGGCGCGGCCCGCAGCTTGGCGAACTCGTCGCCGATCAGCAGCGCCATGCCGGCCAGCCCCAGCGCCAAGCCCGACGCGCGCAAGCCCGTCAGCCGCTCGCCCAGGAACAGCCAGGCCCTGACCGTGGCCCAAAGCGGCATGGTGTAGGCCAGGATCGCCGCGCGCCCGGCCGGCATCATGTCGATGCCGAAGGCGCTGAAGAGATGCCAGAAGGTGATGCTGAGCGCCGCCGTGACCCATAGCATCCTGCGGTCGCGCCGGGGCACGGCCAGGCGCTGGCCTTGGGCCAGGGCCAGGGCGAACAGCCCCGCCGCGCCCACGCTTAAGCACACGATCCGGAAAATCCACGGGTCGAACGCGCCGAGCGCCAGCTTCATGAACGGAAAGTTGATCCCCCAGAAGACGGTCAACAGGCCCAGAAGCGCGAACCCGGCGGCGGGAATGCCCGGCTTGGCGGCGGCATGGGCGGCGGCCTGTGCGGCGGCATGGGCGGCTGCGGCGGGCGGCGAGTCGGCCATGGCGCGCAGGTAGCACGCCCCCGGGGCGGCGCGGAAGCGCGGCTTCTGCAACCCTGCCCGACAGCGGAAAGGGTCGCGGTCGATTCAAAGATGACTTGGCCGCGTGCGGAAGGCATACTGTTGGACAACCAAGTCCGTTAAGACCGTCGGCCTGCCGCGGCGGCGCTGTTGCGCGCGGACTCGCAGGCGGGCGATCTAGGAATGGCTGACGTCGAGACCATCTGCACGGCCATGATGGCGGTGCCGCGGGCGGCATTCGTCGCCGTCGCGGACGCCGCCTCCGGCCGGCTACGGCTAAGAACGGCGAACGACGCTTTCGTTTCGCTGACGGGCTGGCCGTGCGCGCAGGTCGCCGGCGCGGATTTCCCGCCGCCGCGGCTTTCCGCCGACCTTGGCGAGCGCGTGGCGGCATCCGTGCGTCGGGAACGCGCCGGCAGGTTCGACCTGGAGTTCGCCGCCGGCGCCGGGACCGGCGGGCGGCTGGTCGAGCTCGACCAGATGCCGCTTGGGGGCGGCGCGTGGCTGGGTTTCCTGGAAAACGTCACCGCCGAGCGCCGCGCCGGCGAATTGCTGGCTTCGAGCGAGGCGCGCTACCGCAACGCGGCGGAAAGCGGGTCGGATTGGGTGTGGGAGACGGACGCCGAGCACCGCTTGTCGTGGGTCTCGCCGCACTACGTCGCCGCCAGCCCGCTGCCGATCGACCGGATACTCGGCAAGCGGCGCTGGGAATTCGGCGCCGACGGGCCGGACTCGCCGCTGTGGCGCCGGCACCGCGACGACCTGGACCATCGCCGGCCGTTCCGCGACCTGCTGTTCCGCGTCACCGGCCTGGACGGGGCGGCGCATCATGTCCGCATCAGCGGCCGGCCGGTGTTCGACGCCGACGGCAAGTTCGCGGGCTACCGCGGCCTCGGCCGCGACGTGACCGAGGAAACCGAGGCCCGGCTTCATGCCGAGCTGGCCGAGGCGCGGCTCGACGCCGCGATCGAGAGCATGAACGACGGCTTCGCGCTGTTCGACGCCGGCGACCGGCTGGTGCGCGTCAACAAGAAGCTGCTGGAGATGGCGCAGGAGAACGCCGAGCTGTTCAAGCCCGGCGCCAGCTACGAGCGGATCCTGCGCGACGTGGCCGCGCGCGGCGTCTATTCCGGCTCGCCGGTCGAGGTCGAGCAATTCCTGGCGGCGCGGCTGAAGGCGCACCGCAATCCGCCGAACGACACGGAATATCGGACCGCGGGCGGCATGTGGCTGCGTGTCAGCGAGACGCCGACCGCCGATGGCGGCGTGGCGATGGTCTATCGCAACGTCACGCAGCTCAAGCGCGCGGAAGAGACGCTGCGCAACGCCGCCGAGGAGGCCGAGACCGCCAACCAGGCCAAGAGCGAGTTCCTGGCGAACATGAGCCACGAGCTGCGCACGCCCTTGAACGCCATCATCGGCTTCGCCGAGATCATCGGCAACCAGATGCTGGGGCCGATCGGCAACGCGCGCTACAGCGGCTACGCCCAGGACATCCTCGCCAGCGGCGCGCACCTGTTGGAGGTGATCAACCAGGTGCTCGACATGTCCAAGATCGAGGCCGGGCGCTTCGATCTGCGCGAGGAAGAGATGGATGTCGGCGACGTGCTGGGCGGCGCCGCGCGGATGATGGAAAACATGGCGGCGGAAAGCGGCTTGACGCTGATTCTGCGCGTGCCCGATCCCTCGCCCGGGCTCCTCGCCGACCGGCGCGCGCTGCGCCAGATCGCGCTGAACCTGCTGGGCAACGCGATCAAGTTCACGCCCAGGGGCGGCAGGGTGGAGCTGGAAGCGCGCCGCGAAGCCAACGGCGACCTGTCGGTCGCGGTCAGCGACACCGGCGTCGGCATCGCCGAATGGGACATCGAAACCGCGCTGGCGCCGTTAGGGCAGATCGTCCATCCGATGACGCGCAATCGGGCGGGCACGGGCCTGGGTCTGCCGATCGTCAAGGCGCTGGTCGAACTGCACGGCGGATCGCTGACGCTGACGAGCGCGGTGGGCGCGGGCACCACGGCGACCGCCCGGTTTCCCGCGCGCCGCGTCTTGGTCGAACGGCCCGAGGAAGCGGCCAGCGCGTAGCCGGGGCCCGGGGCCGGGGCCGGGGCCGGGATCAGCGCGGCGGGGCTATGCCCGCCGTCGGCGGCGGGTTGACGCGGCGCGCGCCCGGCGGCAGCTCGACCAGCGCCGGGATCTGCGGCGCCAAGCGCAGATTGTCCAATTCGAATCGCAGCTCGGGCTCGCCCGGGCGCGGCCGCGCGTCGATGCGAAGCGCGATGCCTTGCGGGCTCAGCCAGACATGGCCGCCCGGCCCCGCGGCGGTGGCGGGAAACGCGTATTTCGTCGCCGGCACGTCGTTGATGTCGTCGTTCTCGACCGGCGCGAGGCCCGGCGGCGCGGCGCCGGGCGCGGGCGCCGGCGCGCCGGCCGGACGCAGCGGATGTTCGGCATAGGCGCCGCCGCCGGGATAGATGGTCCAGGCCACGCCCAGATCGTAGCGCAGGATCAGCGTGGTGCCGCCCCAGGGATCGGGCGTCTCGCGCCGCTCCC
>JBQTIS010000488.1:0-11220 GCA_052387895.1 Rhodospirillales bacterium
GAATCGTGGCGAAGAACGGAATTCTGATCGTCGAGTTCGCCAACCAGCTTCGCAACGCCGGCAAGAGCATCCTCGAGGCGGTGCGCGAATCCGCGCAGACCCGCCTCAGGCCGATTCTGATGACCAGCATCTCGACCGCCATCGGCGCGGTGCCGCTGACCATCGGCCATGGCGCGGGCGTGGAAAGCCGCATGGCAATCGGCGTGGTGATCATCGGCGGCGTGGTGTTCGCCACGTTCCTGACGCTGTTCATCGTTCCGTCCTTCTATGCGATGCTGGCGGGATGGACGCGGCCCGCCAGCTTCGTCAGCGATTTGATCAAGCGCATGGAGCGCGATCGCCGGCCGCAGCAAACGACCCCGGCGGAATGAAGCCACCGGCCGCGCCGACGCGGCTGGCCATCCCGGCCGCGCCCGGCGCCGGCTGAAGCCCCGCCGACCAGCATGAGCGACGCCGATTCCCGCGGCTCGGCCGCCGCCCCGCGCGACGAGCCGCTGAAGGCGATCGTGCTGATGATCGCCGCGATGTTCGTGTTTTCCGGCGTCGACGGCGTGTCCAAGGCGCTGGCGGCCGACTATCACCCCATCCTGGTGGCTTGGGGACGGTTCCTGTTCCAGACGCTGCTGCTGGCGCCGGTCGCGCTGTACCTCGGCGCCTGGCGCGTGCTGCGCACGGCGGCGCCGTTCCAGCAGGTCCTGCGCGCGGTTTGCCTGTACGCATCGACCATCTTTTTCGTCACCGGCCTGGCGCATTTGCCGATCGCAGAGGCGGCGGCGATCGGTTTCATCTCGCCGCTGTTCACCACGGCGCTGTCGATCCCGTTCCTGGGCGAAAAGGTGGGGGTGCGGCGCTGGGCCGCCATCTTCGTGGGTTTCGCCGGCGTGCTGATCGTGATCCGCCCCGGCGGCGCGGCGTTCCACTGGGCCTCGATCTTTCCGGTGCTCTCGGCCGTGGCCTGGTCGCTGGCGCTGATCGTGACGCGGCGGATGAACCGCCAGTCCGACCAACCGATCACCACGCTGGTCTATGCCAGTTGGGTGGGGCTGCTGGCGGCCACGCTGCCGCTGCCCTGGTTCTGGACCTGGCCCAGCGCCGGCGGCTGGGCGGCGATGGTCGCCATGGCCGCGCTGGCCGGCGCGGGGCACTACCTTCTGATCCTGGCGTTCCGCATCGGCTCGGCCTCGATCCTGGCGCCGTTCTCGTATTCGCAGATGATCTGGGCCACGCTGATCGGCTATTTCGCCTTCTCGACCCTGCCCGACCTGTGGACCTGGGCCGGCGCCGTCGTGATCATCTCGAGCGGCGTCTATACCTGGCACCGCGAGCGCGTGCGCCACGGGCTGTTCAAGCGGGCATGAAAAAGAAACCGGCGGCGCGAGCCTTCCTGGTTCGCGCCGCCTTCCACACCCCCCCAGGGGGCGCGGTTCGGTTTCGGTGCGCGCCTGCCTGGCATCGGTCCCATCCTGGGAAGCCCATCCTGGGCATCGGCGCCGTTTGCGGCGCCGTCTCGCACCGCCCGCCGGCCGCGCGGACCTACCTGGTCCAAGAGCCGGAAGCGGGCATCCTGTCCGCCGCCGGCCCGGAGGCCGTGACTTCGACTTCGCGCCGGCGCGGCCTCCTGCCCCGCCGTTCGCCTACCTGGCCTTGGTTCGACGGCGGCTGCATGCCGTCCATCGATGGTCGGCAAACTAGGCCCAAGGGCATGAACCCCCTCTGAACCCAAACTAAACGGCGAATGAACGAAAACCGCCGGATTCGGCTGGAATTCTAGGGATTTAGGCGGGGACCGCCGGTTCGATCGAAAGCGCCGCGACGCGCGCGCGAAGTGTGCGGCCATCCGCGTCGGACAATGCATGCAGCGGCGGCCGGACGTTGAGCCAGGCATCGTCGCGCTTTTGAGCTGCGGCCACGGCCCGGAGCGCCGGCACGAAAGGATGCCGCTCCAGAAGCCCGATCAGAGTCTCGGTCGGCTTCAGGTATGGCTGGGCGGCGGCGCCTTGCGCGTCCAGCAACGCGCGCACCAGGCCCGGCGCCACGTTCGGGATCGCGCAAATGGTTCCCGCCGCACCCGCCGCCATGGCCATGGGCAGGTGATGTTCGGCGCCCACCAGGATGTCGAGGCCGGAGAAGCGTTCGAGCAGCGGCTTGGTGTAGCTCCAATCGGCCGAGCTGTCCTTGACGCCCGCCACGACGCCGGGAAAGTCGCGCGCCAGCCGGCCGATGGTTTCGTAGTCCAGACCGACCGCCGAGACGGACGGGATGTTGTAGAGATAGAGCTTGAGGCGCGGCTCGGCCGCGCGCTCGATCGCCTGGGCGAAGGCGCGATAGACGCCCTCGCCGTCCGGGTTCTTGAAATAGAACGGCGGCAGCATCAGCGCGCCCGCCAGCCCGGCCTGGGTCGCGGCGCGGTTCATCGCGGCCGCGTCGGCCAGGGCCGGCGCGCCGGTTCCCAGCACCATCCGCCGCGCGGGGATGCCGGCCTTAAGCAGCGCCTCCATCGCCGACAGGCGCTCGGCGACCGAGAAGGACGGGCCCTCGCCGGTGGTGCCGAAGATCGCCACCCCGTCGCAGCCCCGGTCGAACAGGAACCGGCAATGCGCCGCCAGCCGCGCCGTGTCGCAGGAAAGATCGGGCTTCATCGGCGTCAGCGCCGCCACCCACAGGCCCGAGACGTTGCGAGGCGTTTTCATCCTTCCCTGCTCATTTGACCGCGCCGGCGGTCAGCCCGGCGATGATCTGGCGCTGCGCGAACACGGTCAGCAGCAATACCGGCAGCGTCACCACCAGCGCGGCGGCCGCCAGCGGCCCCCAGCTTATCTGCTCGAAGGTCAGCATGTTGTACACCGCCACCGGCAGCGTGCGCGTGGTGCGCCCCGCCAGCACGACGCCGAAGATGAAGTTGCTCCACGAGTTGATGAAGGCGAGGATGAAGCCGACGGTGATGCCCGGCCGCGCGATCGGCAGGGCCACGTGCCAGAAGATCTGCCAGCGCGTGGCGCCGTCGACGAACGCCGCTTCCTCCAGCTCCATCGGCGTGGCCTCGAAGAACCCGATCATCACCCAGATCACGATCGGCACGGTGATGACGAGGTGCGTGATGACCTGCGGCCACAGCGTGCCCATCAGGCCCAGGAACTGGAACAGCAGGAACAGCGGGATCAGGTAGGACAGGCCCGGCGTCATGCGCGAGATCAGCACCACGATCGACGCCTTGACCGCCTTCATGCGCGCGATGCCGTAGCCCGCGGGCACGCCGATCAGGATCGCCGCCAGCGTGGACAGGCCCGTGACGAACAGGCTGTTGAGGAAGAACAGGCCGAACGAGTTGGACCGGAACACCAGCGCGTAATTTTCCCAGGCGATCCTGCTGGGTATGAAGACCGGCGGATAGGCGGTGTTGTCGATCTCGTATTTCAGCGACAGCGACAGCATCCACAGGAAGAACAGCAGGGCCGGCGACACCAGCACCGCCAGCGCCAGCGCCAGCCCCGCGTTGTCCAAGCCGCGCCGCCACGTCATGCCGCCGCCGCCCCCGCCTCGGTCCAGCGCGTGCGCTGGCGCAAATGCAGCAGCGCCAGCGACAACGCGACGATCAACGCGAAGAACACCACCGCGATGGCCGAGCCGTAGCCGATGTCGTAGTAGGCGAAGGCGACGCTGTAGAGATAGAGGTTGATGGTTTCGGACGCCGTGCCGGGGCCGCCCTGGGTGATGGCGTAGATGATGTCGAAGGATTTCAGCGCGTCGATGGTGCGCAGGATCGCCGCCACCATCAGGAACGGCGCGATCATCGGCAGGGTCAGGTAACGGAAGGTCTGCCAGCGCGTGGCGCCGTCGATCAGCGCGCTCTCGAACGGCTCGGCCGGCAGCGCCGCCAGCCCGCCCAGCACGATCAGCATCACCAGCGGCGTCCAGTGCCAGGTCTCGACCAGCACCAGCGACGGGATCACGGTCACCGGGTCGAACACCCATTGCTGCGGCGGGATTCCGACCAGCGACAGCAGGTAGTTCAGCACGCCGAGCTGGGGATGGAACATCATGGTCCAGATCAGCGCGATGGCCACGGGCGTGGCCATCATCGGCAGGATGAAGATGCCGCGCACCAAGCCGCGCAGCGGAAACCGGCGGTGGAAAGCGAGCGCCGCCGCCAGGCCCAGCACCAGCGGCAGCAGCACGGACAGCGCGGTGTAGACCAGCGTGTGCCACAGCGCGTCGATCAGCCGCGGGTCGCCCGCCAGCCGCGCGTAGTTGCTGAGGCCCACGAAGCTGCGCGCGCTGCCCACGCGCCATTCCTGCAGGCTCATCCACAGGGTGAACAGCCAGGGAAAGGCGATGACCGACGTCACCACCACCACCGCCGGCGCGGTGAACAGCCAATAGACGCGCACGCGCCCGGACGGAGCGAGCCGGGCGAGAAAACGGCCACGGGGGCGGCCCAGGCCGGCCGCCCCCGCGGTTGGACTGCGTTCGACCGCGCTGCTCAAGCCTTCTCGCTCTTCTCCAGGATCGGCTTGAACTGCTCGGTCGCCTTCTTCATCTCCGCGGCGGGATCGGCGCCCGACAGCGTGTTGGTGAGCCCGATGCCGATGATGTCGCGGAATTCGGTCACCGGCACCACCACGGGCAGGCCCAGCTTGCTGACCTTGGACGACTCGATCACCGCCGTCAGCCACTCCTTGGGCATGGTGACGCCCTTCTGCGTGTCGGGGTCGTTCAGCACCGAGGCGCGGAACGGCACGCCGCTGCCGCTCTGCAGCAGCCGCGCCCCCATCAGTTTCGAGATCGCCCACTGGCAATAAAGATAGGCTTGGCCCTGGTTCTTGCTGGCGGCCGGGATGCCCATGCCGTCGCCGAACACGGCCGAGGCGCGCGCCTTCGGCCCCTTCGGCATCAGGCCGTATCCCACCTTGCCGGCGATGCGCGACTTGGTGGGGTCTTCCAGCGGCGGGGCGAAGCCGATGCCGTCGAGCCACATCGCCACCTTGCCCTGCAGGAAGGCGGCCTGGCATTCGTACCAGTTGAAGCCGGCCGTGCCGGGGGGCGCCGACTTGGTCAGCAGCCGCTGGTACAGCCGGGCCGCCTCGATCGCCTCGGGCTTGTCGGTCAGAAGGTTGCCCTTGGCGTCGAGGAAATCGCCGCCGTAGCCCAGAAGGAAGCTCGACCAGACCGGCACGTTGGCGTTCTTCAAGCCCCGCGCGGTGAAGCCGTAGACGCCCGCTTTCGCGTCGGTCAGCGCCTCGGCGGCCTTGACCATCTCGTCGAACGTGTCGGGATACCTGACGCCCTTCTTGGCGAACAGTTCCTTGTTCCAATACACGACCCAGTAGTCGACCGAGCTGGGCAGGCTGCGCATGTCGCCCTTCGCGTCCTTGGCGTAGGCCAGGCCGGCGGGCGAAAAATCGCTTTCCTTCAGCGACGGCTCGGTCAGCGACGCGTCCTTCATCATCGGCGTGACGTTCGCCAGCCACCCCGCCTTGTCGAACTGCCGCTTCTGCACGTGGTAGCTGAGCTGGATCACGTCGAAGCTCGGCTTGCCCGAGGTCAGCTCGATCACGTGCTTCTGGCGCGCCTGCTGTTCCGGGATCTGCTCCGAGCCGACCGTGATGCCGGTGAGATCCTCGAACTCCTTCTGGTATTTCTGCAGGATTTCGGCGCGCGGGCCCTTCACCAGGCTCGCTTCCAGCTTCTGGCCCTTGAATTTCTTCCAATCGACCGCGGCCTGGGCCGGCAGGCCGGCGAGGCCGACGGCGGCGGCGGCGGAGGTTCCGGCGAGGAAATCGCGCCGGGAAAGGCTGTTTTCGAACATGGACGATCCCCCTTCGTGGTGCGGCCCGAAAGCGCCGAAACGACGCCCTTGACCGAATTTTTTGCGGACGGAAATGCTACGACACGGCCGCGCATGTTGTCCATCGGCTGGCGGTGCGAGCGTCCATGCGTTCGATCATGGGGGCCGATTCGGCGGTTGCTTCCTGGCAATTCCCGCGCGCGCGCGCATGCGCTAGACTGGCGCGGCTTTTGGCATGGAGGCAGGCATGGCCGTGCTGGCCTGTCGCGCGTTGGCGCTTCTGCTGCTCGTTTTCGCCGCGATCCCGGTTTTCCGCCCCGCCGCCGCCGAGCCGGTCGACCTCCAACTGGTGCTGGCGGCCGACGTGTCGCGCAGCGTGGACGAGCGCGAGTTCCAGCTTCAGCGCCAGGGCTATGCCGCCGCGTTCCGCGACCACCGCGTGCTGCAGGCGATCCGCTCGGGCGTGCTGGGGCGCATCGCGGTCAGCTTCGTGGAATGGTCCGGCCCAGAGTTCCAGAATGTGGTGATCGACTGGATGGTGATCGGCGACGAGGAGACGGCGGGGCTGTTCTCCGACAGGCTGGCGATCCTGCCGCGCTCCTTCGCCAACCGCACCGCCATCGGCGCGGCGATCGATTTTTCCATGTCGATGTTCGACAAGAGCCCGGCCGCGAGCGAGCGGCGCGTGATCGACGTGTCGGGCGACGGCACCAACACCAACGGCAGGCTGCCGACGGAAGCGCGCGACGAGGCGGTCAAGGCGGGCGTGACGATCAACGCCCTGGTGATCCTTAGCCCCGCGCCGATTCCCTGGAATCCGCACCACACCCATCCGCCCGGCGGCCTGCCCAAGTATTTCGAGGAGAACGTGATCGGCGGGCCCGGCTCGTTCCTGGTGGTGGCCGAGGACTTCGACAGCTTCTCCCAAGCGATCCTGTCCAAGCTGGTCAAGGAAATCGCCGCCACGCCCGAGGCGGCGCGCGGCCTCTTGGCCGAGCTGCCGCGGTGAGCGCGATGCGCGTCTCGCGCCGCCGGTGGCTCGGCGGATCGGCGCTGCTTGGCGGATCGCTGGCCTTGGCGGCTGGCTGGCGCGCGGCGCTTGCGGCGGACGCGGAGCCGATCGTCCAGCCCGCCGAGGCCGCGCCCCGGGGCTTCATCGCCCGCGCTTTCGACATGCGGCGCCTGGCCGAAAAGCAAGGCGACCAGCCCTATGGCGCCGTCGTGGTGAGGGACGGACGGATCGTCGGCCAGGCGCCCAGCCGCGTGATCGCCGCCAACGACCCGACCGCGCATGCCGAGACCGAGGCGATCCGCGATGCCGCGCGCAGGCTCGGCACGCGCAATCTCGGCGGCGCCGTGCTTTATTCGTCGTCGCGCCCCTGCCCGATGTGCGAGGCCGCGGCCTATTGGGCGGGGATCGCCGGCATGGTTCACGGCGCCGACATCGCCGACGCCGGCCCGCCGCGGCTCGGGCGCTGCTAGACCCCGGCCGCGCGTTCGGCTGAAGGAGATCGATTCAAGGAGGAACCGATGGCCGAACCGATCAATTTTCCCGGCGCCGTGGAGTGGTCGGGCGAGAACCCGGGCATCTCGCTGAAGGAAAAGCCTGACGGCCCGTTCGTCGCGCTCGCCAGCTTCTTCCGAGTCGTGCTGTCGCCGCACGGACGGGGCCATGCCCTGGTATTGCTGCAATCGCCCGGAGACGCCAAGCCGCCGGCCGAGCGCGCGAACTGGTGCCTGCACGACAACGAGAAGCTGGCGCGTTACCTGGTCGCCGAGTTCGTGTCGCATTTCGGCGCCTGGCGGGGGCTTGCCGGCCTCGGCGGCCTCGCCTACCGAGAGCTCGACGCCGTGGAAGCAGCCGGCGATCCCGCGAGCAGCTACAGCGAAACGGTGAAGTCGGGCGATTTGACGGTGCGCCTAATCTGGAGCGGCCTGGGCAAGCCGTTCTGCTTCGCCCTGCCGCCCGACAAGTCGGCCACCGGCAGGCACCACATGCCGAGCCTGTTCGTCGGCTGCAAGGACGCGACGATCCAGGTGAACGGCCGCGCCCTTCCCGGCAAGCCCGTGCCGCGCGAGATCGCCGGGCACAGCATCACCACCGCGATGCTGGCGTTCTCGGAGACCTGGATACGCGCCTAATTTGTAGCGCCATGGCCCGCGGTATCGCCGGCTGGCGCTTGCGCCGGGACAATCGTTTTACGCTGCGCCAAATATGTGCTTGCGCGCCGTTGAGGCCGCCCGGCGCGCTTACCCGCGCTTGGGCACGCCGCCCAGATTGACGATGTCGTATTTCAGCTCCAGCTCCGTCATACGCTTCTCATCGGCAAGGTCCCGCTCCGTCATCTTGGACAGTTCCGCGAGGAACCGGTCGAAACCGGCGGGCTGGAAGATCATCAGCATCTTTCCCGCCCGCCCGTCCGCCTGTTGAACCGCGTGCGGAACACCCGGAGGAACGTGAATCGTCGCACCGGGGGCGGCCGTTATCCAGTCGCCGTCGATGTAGAACTCGGTATTGCCCTCGAGGACGTAGAACGTCTCCGCGTGCTTGCGGTGAAGATGAAGGCCGAGGGAGAACTCGGTCTTGAGATTGTCCTCCATGAGCGTGAACGCGTCGCCGGAATCGGCGGACGAGACCTTCACGAAGGTACGGTCCTGCGTCCAGTCGTAGTTCGGCCCGCCGCCCGGCGGCACGAAGGCGTATCTTTTCATTCGCTCGCTCCAACGACCGGTTCCAGCCCATCAGGCAAGGGCGCGAGCCGGCTTGCGCGGCGCCAGGATTCCAACCTAACTTATAACTATATGATAATAAACAAATTATATTTCTGCGTGTCAAAAATACTACACATATTGCTACACAAACCGCGCTGGCTACCGCGCCGCCACATGCCCCGCCAGCTACGCCTGGGCGCAGGATGTAGCCAAACTGGTCATGATCTCCCGCTGCCTTCCCTCCGGGACGGTGCCGTAGGCGAACAGGGTCGTCAGCACGCCCTCGTGCCCTAGGTTCTGGCTCCATGCCTTGAACTGTTCAGGCGTCCGGCACAGGCGTTCGCCCATTTGCGCCAGGGTGTGGCGCAGGCTGTGGGGGTGGTAGTAGGGCAGCCCCGCCGCTTCGAACGCCTGCCTGAAGATGGCGCGGATCGGCGTGGCGTTCGCCCAGTGCTCGCGCGACAGGCGGACATGCTCGAACTGTTGGGCTTTACCGATGGTCGTCAGCGGCTTGGGAAACAGCGGATCGTCGTGGCCCCAAAGTTTCTCACGGCGCAAATATTCAGCCCAATCCGCCACGATCCGGCGAATGTCGTCCCCGACCGGAAAAAACGCAGTCGTGAAGGTTTTGCTGAACTTGGTCTTTACCTCGCGGGCATCCTGATAAAAGCACCCGCTCACTAGGTCTAGGTGCTTGAGTTTGGCCGATGCCACCGCGCTGTCCCGTGCGCCGGTCAGCAGGGTGAAGGCCACGACGGCGCGGTTGCGGCGCTCGATTTCCGACCCCGATGGCATCTGCGCGATCACGTGTCGTACCTGCTCGATTGTCGGGACTGGGCGGCTACGCCGCGCCGTTGCGACCCGGGCATCCTTTTCGGACAGGTTGAAGTAGTCCGCGTCCGAATAGGAAAACCGCGACCTGTACCCCGGTTGCCCCGCCAGCCATTGGAAAAATCGTTTCAGGTGCGACAAGGCGGCGTACAAGGTCGCCTTGCTCAGGGGCTTCTGTGTCGCCTCGCTGCGCTGATTCGAGAGCCACTGCTTGAACGCCACCGCCTGCTGGCGGTGGAAACTCTTGAAGTCCCGGTGCTTGGTGTAAGCCTCGAAACGCGCCAGGGCCGCCGCTACGGCGTCCACGCTGGCCTCGCTCTGCCGCTTGGCTTCCCTGAGATAGATGAAATACTCGCGCTTGATGCGTTCGTTCGCGGCGTTGTGTTTGCCCATGTTTCACGTTCCTGTCTTGAAGTCACGGTTCACGGAAGGATGATCGCTCTCGGCTATGCGCTCCCGCGCCTACCTGAATTGAACGTCCAGTTTCCCCGAGGCCAACGCCAGGCGGGCTAGGCTCACGCAGCGATAGATCATCCCGCCGCATTGCGGACAGACGCCGGTGAGGTTGCCGCTGGTCGCGGTCAGCGGTTCGTAATCCGCCATGCCGAGTGCGGGCGATTGCGGGACGCGGCAGCGCACGCAATACACCTCTCCCGGCCCGCAGGGGCGCTTGTTCTGGATGCGCTTGCGAGTGAGAAAGATGGCTAGATCGCTGCCCAAGATCAGCAGGGGGCGCCGGTCGTCGCAGACCGGCAGGCCCTGCCTGATCCAGTTTCGCACTGTGTTCCGGTGGGCACCGTAGAGCCGGGCGGCTTCCTCCACCGTGTAGCTGCGGTGGATTTTCGCCCGGCGCGGATTGGGCCGACGCTGCGCCACGGCGCTCAGGCCGGCTTGCGGCTGGCCTCGATCTGGCTGCGAAGCCAGTCTTCGACCTCACTTTCGATCCAGCCGACTGCGGAGCCGTTGCCCAGGCGGATGGGCTTCGGGAAGCTCGCGTCGTGGCGCGGCGAGGCCGGGTTGATCTTGTCGTAGATCGTGCTGCGGCTCAGCTTCAGCCGCGCCTCCAGATCGCGGCGGCGGAGGATCGTCAGGACGATCTGGTGTCGTTCAGCCATGTCGGGCGCTCCTTGGTGCGCGTGGGAACATGGCCCCATTTGGTCGATATACCCGCCGCCCGAATAGGAGGATGGGTTGCAGAAAACTCACGTCGCGGATGCCGGCAGGGGGTGGTCGGGTTGCCCATGGCCTTGGGGTGGGGTTCCCCAAACGCGCCCTGCCGACCCTTGCGTTTCAGGGGCTTAATCCTGGGGTGATCCCTGGCCGCCCGGCGTTTTCGGCGCGCCGCCGCCCGGCTGCCAGTTCGCAACCTTGGCGGCTTCCTCTATGCCGGTCTCGTTGGGTTTGCCCTCGTCGTCGGTGAGGCCGAACTCGACGGCGTTCTCGCGCAACCACTTCGCGAGGGCCTGTTTTGGATGCCTGCCAGCGGGGTCCTGCACGGCTTGCCACGCGCGCACTGCCGCCGCCAGCTTCGGCGCGTAGCGTGGGTTGTTGGGGTCGAGGTAGCCCGGTGCTTCTACGGGGGTCGGGAAAAAGAAACCCCGTTGGAAGCCACGACTGGCCAGCCACTCCTTCAGCGACTCGACCTCGACCCGCGACGAATACAGATTAACTGAATCCGGCTCTTGCGTTAGTTCACCGTTGGACTCGTAGTATGACGGCTCGACCTTACCTCTAATGTGAAATCGCATGGAATGTTAGCCCCCTGAGGGGCGGATATCGCGCCGATCTAGGGTCCAGACTCAATCGAGCCACCATATGACGGTGGCGACGATGCAGACGGCGGCGAGGTAATTTCTGGCGAGCTTGTCGTAGCGCGTCGCGATGCGTCGGAA
>JBQTIS010000489.1:0-7104 GCA_052387895.1 Rhodospirillales bacterium
CGCCGGCGCATCCAGCGAGCCCTGGGCAAGCCTGCAAAGCGCCTATTTGCGTAAAGCATTCTTACGCCGTTTACAGCGGCAACGCGTGTTCCGTCCGGGGCTTGGCGGCAAAGCCCACAAAATTAAAATGGATATAAACGTCATGATGACTTCCATACAATTGAGCGGCCGGCTGTGTTATATCTTCTCAATACCGAATCGACGGCCACGGACGCCGCGCGACGGCGTTTTGGGCTGGGCCGAGAGGGAGACGTGGTTTTGAACAAGTCGATCGCGTTCGTCATTTACCATGTCGACTTCATAGAGAATCTGGGCATTCCCTATCTCAGCGCGATCGCCAAGCAGCGCGGGTGGGAAACCCACCTGATCGTCTACGACAGGAAGACGGTCGACGCCGACTTCCAGCGCATTAGGCCCGAGATCGTCGCCTACTCGGCGATGTCGGCCGATGCGTCAGTCTATCTCAAGATCAATTCGTACCTCAAGAGCAAGTACCGGTTCACCTCGATCATGGGCGGGCCGCACCCGACCTATTTCCCCGACGCGCGCTTCGAGGAGGGCATCGACTTCATCTGCCGTGGCGAAGGCGAGCTGGCCTTCGACGAATTCCTCGATAAATACGAGCACGGCGGCGATCTGGAAAGCATCCAGAACTTCGGCACCAAGAACAAGGTGAACCCGTTGCGGTGCCTCATCCACAATCTGGACGAGCTGCCGATGCCCGACCGCGACCTGATCTTCGCCAATACCGAGCTCGGCCAAAGCCGGTTGAAGATCTTCATGACGCACCGCGGATGCCCGTTTTCCTGCACCTATTGCTACAACAACCCGCTGAACGCGATGCAGAAAGGGTTGGGCAAGTCGAGCCGCGGATTCAGCCCGCGCCGAGTGATCGACGAGATCAAGGCCGTGCAGGCCAAGTGGCCGGTCAGCTTCATCAAATTCCAGGACGACCTGTTCGCGCCCAAGACCTCGTGGCTGCGCGAGTTCGCCCAGCTGTACGCCGAGGAAGTGCGCCTGCCGTTCAACACGCTCGAACGCCTCGATCTGGTGACCGAAGAGCGCTTGCGCCTGTACAAACAGGCCGGCTGCGCGTCGCTTACTTTCGCCATCGACTCGGCCAACCCGCGCATCCGCCAGGAGATTCTCGAGCGCGAAATGGGCTGCGACAACGAGGAGATCGCCGCGCGCCTGTTGCGGGTCAGGGAAGCCGGCATCAACACGATGGTCAACTTCATGCTCGGCGTGCCGACCAGCACCGTGCAGGACGAGCTCGACGCGGTCGAGCTGGCCATCGCCGGCAAGGTCAGCCTTGCCATCACCTCAACCCTGGTGCCCTATCCCGGCACCGCGATCTACGACTACGTCATGGAGCACAAGCTGCTCGATCGCCCGACGACCGTCGAGGAGAACAAGCGTCCGGTGGTCAGGATGCTCGAGGACCAGCAGTTCTCGTCGATCCAGAAGCGCTCGATCCTCAACTGCTTCACCGACAAGGAAAAGGACATCCTGCTGAATATCTCGAGCGTGTTCTCGGTGATGGTGGCGATGCCGTGGCTGCGCGGGCTGTCCTACTGGATGGTGAAGCACATGCCGCCCACCGCGATCGGTTTCGGCATGGCGATCCTGGCCAAGGCCTACAAGACGGACCGCTATATCTACCCGACCAAGATGCCGCTGACGCAGAAGCTGCATTTCCTGTTCAAGGCGCTGCGCATCGAAGGCGGGCGCATGCTGGGCCTGAAGAACGAGGTCGCGTAGTCCCGCCGGTGCGCTTCTGGTGCCCGCCCGAGGCTTGCCTGATCACCCTGGCCTGCTGATCCCAGCGGCCTGTCGCCGCCGGGCCACGCGGCGCTCGCGGATGCGGTCGATCGGCTGCTCGATGGCGAACACGATGAACAGCGCCAGGGCGAACAGCGTGGCATAGAAGAACTTCGCTTGCAGCGCCGCCGGCCCTATGAAGTGGGCCAGCGCTTTGTAGGCGACGAAATGGCTGACATAGACGGCATAGGACAGATTGCCGATGAAATAGTCGATACGCGACCCCCGAAACGCGGCGAACAGAAACGGGATGGAAACCCAGATCAGCAGCAGATAAACCTCGATCACCCGATCCTTCGGAAACGGCAGCACGTTCGACACTGCCGCATAGGCCAGCAGCAGCGCCAACAGGCCGCGCCCGATCCACGGCGAGCGCAACGCGGGCGGCAGGTGCTTGTACGCAAAATAGGCCAGCATCCCGCAGTAGCAGAAGAACAGCGCCTGCGGCAGGAATGTTTCGAGCAAAACCCAGGGATGCGCCGCCGCCGGGCCAGGCAGGATCAGGATTTGCGTGTAGGTCATCGGCCCGAGCTGCGCGAAGTTGTAGAACCAGAACGCCACGGCCAGCACGGGAATCGCCAGCCGCGTCCAGCGCGACCACATCAACAGCGGCGCCAGCAGATAGAACGTCAGCTCGATGCCCAGGGTCCAAGCCGGCGGAAACAGCATGAAAAACCGCGCCGGCACGAACCCGGCCGCACCGATCTCGCTGGACCATTCCCCCGTCGGCAGGAAACCGGTTTCGACCAGCGCGTGCGCCCCGAACGTCGTCAGGTTGACGAACGCCACGAGCGCCTGGCTCGCGCCGGTAAGCTCGGGAATTGCCGCCAGGACCTTGGCCAGGGACTGACCCCAATAACCGAAGGACATGCTGCCGGAAACGGCCGCCAGCACGACCGACAGCGCCAGGATGAAGAAATAGGACGGATAAATGCGCAGCGCGCGATTGGCCAAGAAGTCGGCGACGCCCCCGCTATAAGTCAGGTATTTCCGGTCCAGGACCAGCGCCATATAGAACCCGGAGATCGCGAAAAATCCATTCACCGGCACATGGCCGTTGCCGTCGAACGGAATCGAGCCGAACAGCGGGATTTGGGTGTGGATCGCCGCCACCATCAGAGCGAGGAAGGTGCGGAATACGCCCATGACCGCGATCTCGATTAGCCGACCTGGCGACGTCGGCCGCGGGCCGCCGCGCCGGAGTCAGGACGCCGCATTCGCACCCGCGGCCAAGGCTTCCTTCGCGCGCAGACCCACAAGCTCGTCCATGTAGAGTTCGACGGCTCGGGCGACGTCCATGGGCTTGTAGCCGTAGTCGCGTTCGGCGCGCGTGTTGTCGATCAGAAAACTGGAGCGCGCACCCGGCACGATCTCCATTTTCGAGCGCGATCTCGATCTGCCCACGATCCGCTCCACGACCTCGCGCACCTTGATCGGCCGGCTGGAGCCCATGGCGACGGCGTCGCTGCCGGGCCAATCGCGCTTCAGCAGTTGCGCGACAAAGCTTTGCAGATCGGCGATATGCACCGCGCTGTTGAACTTCGCGTCGGGATTGAAGACGCGGATCGGCCGCCCGCCGAGCGCGTCCTCGGCCGCGATCGACAGCCAGTGCACCACCGCGCCCGCCGCCAGCACCGCCGGCAGGCGCAGCGACAGACGCATGGGAATGCCCGCCGCCTCGTCGATCAGCAGCTCGCACACCCGCTTGGTCAGGCCATAGGAGGACGGATTGCGGATGCCGGTCTTTTCCGACAGCAACGGCTCGGCCACCTCGCCATGGACCGAGATCGAGGAGAAATAGACGAAGCGCTCGACGCCCACGTCCTCGGCGAAACGCAGCAGCCGCATGGTGGCGAGCGCGTTGTTCTCGACCAGGGCCGCCACTTTCACGCCCGGGCGAAGCGTCATGCCCGCGGAATGGATGATGGCGCTGGGCTTTCCTATGCCCGCCGCCGATGCTAGGGTGCGCCTCAGGTCGTGCTGCACATATCTCAGGCGCGCGTGTTTGCGATGCTCTTCCAGTTCCGGCCGGCGGCCGACGCCGACGACGTCGAACCCCGTGTCGGCCAGATAGGCGCCCAGGCGCGATCCGATCAGGCCGTCCACGCCGGTCACAAGGATGGGCATCGCTGCGTTCCGGGCCAGTTTTCGCTTGAGGGTGCGGGGCGGCCGCCGAAGCGCCCCGTTATATGACCAACCGCCATCCTTTGGAAGCCCCAAATGCCGCCGCCGACCGCGCCTGACGCGCCCGAAATCAGCGTCTTCGTGCCCTGTTACAACGAAGGCCCGCGCGTGGAGTCGACGGTCGAGACGATCTGCGCCGCGTGCGCGGGCTTGAGCTTCGAAATCATCATCGCCAACGACGGCTCGCGCGACGATTCGCTGGAGCGCATGCGGGCGGCGAAGGCAGCCCATCCCGAGGTGAAGATCACGCTGATCGACAGCCCGGCCAATCGCGGCATGGGATACTTCTACCTGCTCGCCGCCTATGTCGCCACCGGGCGCTACTACATCTACGTCCCGGGCGACAACGTGGTGCCGGTCGAGCAGTTGAAGGAGCTGTTCCAGCGGCGCGGGCGGGCCGATATCGTCATTCCCTACTACGAGGAGCTCGACCGCCGTTCGGCCCTGCGCCTGCGCCTGTCGCGCGCCTTCACCTCGCTGGTCAATCTGCTGGGCGGGCACGCGATCCACTATTACAACGGCTCGGTGCTGCATCGGCGCGAGAACGTGTGCGACGCGCCGACGCTGACCTCAGGCCCCGCCTACCAGGCCGAGTTGATCAGCAACCTGCTGCTCAACGGCGCGACGGCCCTTCAGGTGAAGGTGCCGATCCGCACCGTCGCCAAGAGCGGCACGTTGCGCCCGCGCAATTTCTGGCCCGCGGGGTTGACGCTGCTGCGCATCCTCAAGCGCCGGCTGCGGGCGCGGCGCCGTTAGCCAAATCCAAACATCGCCAGAATCCCAATCGGTGCAATCGGTTATGGGCGGAAATAGCACTTGGCATGGTCCGCCGACATGGGTAGTAAGGGAAGCCTCTTGCCCACGCCGCCGGAGGGGGAACCAGGCATGAAGGCCGCCTTCGCCCGCGTTGCCGCTGCCCAGTTGCGACGGCAGCCCGTGCCGCATTTCGTCGCCGACGACGTGCTGAGCGCGGACGAGTTGCGCGATATCCTGGCGCATTGGCCCGACGGCGCGCGGTTTCCCGAGGACGACATCGGATCGGGCTACAGAATTCTGCGGTTCGAACTCGACGTGACTTGGTCCATGCTTACGCGCGCGCAAAGGACTTTCTGGACCGACTTCATCTACGGCCTGTGCCTGCAGCTCGTGCAAGGAACGTTTCTGCTCTATGCGCCTCTCATCAAGAGGAGATTCGGCAGCGCGCTGACTGCCGTGGACCTCGTGACCGTCAGCCTGACGGAGTTCGAGCACGAGGCGGTGCGGTCGGGCGTGCACGCGCACAACGACGAAGCCACATGGCTGTTCACCAATCTGATTCACATCGACGATGGCGGCGCGACGGATCGCGGCAATGCGCTTTATGGCTTTTCGGGGCAGGAGCGGATGAACGACCTGGACCCGGCTCTGCGCCGGATCGCCGCGACGCATCCGGGCCATGGCCCGGAAGAAATGGTGCCTCTGGTCCAAATTCCCTTCAAGCCAGGGCGCATGTTCTCGTTCTACGAGACGCCGCTTTCGTACCACGGTAACGAAATTGCCGGCCGAAATTCGCCGCACGCCCGCAGGCGCATGATTCGCCTCCATGCGCGCGCACCGTTGGCGCTATCCAGGCATCTTTATGGAGTAGAGTCGGAAGAATTCCGCGCGCTCCGACACAAGCCTGGCGAAAACGAACGGATAGTCTCGTGGATGAAGTCGGATATCGCGCTGATGAACGAACCACCGACGACCGCGCCCGAACCCGATTGCCTCCGCTATGCCGGTGGAATCGAATTTCTGGGAATCCGCGGCGCCCCGCGCCCGCCCCTGATGGATGACCGGAAAGGGATTTCGGGCATCGCCTCGATGGTTCGACGAACCCTTTCGCGCGCATATCGCGCGATGCGCTGACGATGACCCGCGGATTTGGGGAGTTGTTTAAAGACCTGGTGCGCAAACTTGCAAGCAAGCTTGGTCTTGCCATCGTGCGACAGACAACGCTGGACCGTCTCGTCGCCGGCGCCAACGCATGGCAGAATCCGAAAGGAATGGCCGACCTTGAATTCGCGAAGACGGTCAAGGGATACGGCGTCGCAACCGAAGGTCCCATTCCGCCCGACTCGCCGTTGCACGAGCTTTACATGATCCAGACCTTGCCCGATCCGTTCATCACATCCGCGCCGGAGAAGCGGCGGCTGTTCGACGACCTGTTCAAGACGGACATGCGCTATCCTTGGTACGACCCGTTGCGGGTGGTGCAGTTCATGTGGCTGATCGATATCGCCAACCGTCTCAGCGACGGCGAGTACATCGAGATCGGCACCGCCGGCGGGCACGCCGCGCGGTATATCTGGAAATTGATGAACCCGGGCGGCCATCTCTATTGTTTCGACACCTTCGAGGGATTCGACGCCAAGGAAGTCGAGCTCGAGAACAAGCTGTTCAAGAAAGAAATCACGGTCGGATTCATCGGCGTGAATCCGATCGAGGAAGTAAGGCACCGCATTGCCGATGGCGGCGACGCCGCGAATCTCCATCTGGTCAAGGGCTGGTTCCCCGGCTCGTTCAAGGGCCACGAGCATCGCCGGTTCCGCTTCGCCCATGTCGACCTGGATTTGTATGAACCGACGCGCGCGACCTTGGAAACGGTATGGCCGCTTATCGTGCCTGGCGGCGTGATGCTGTTTCACGACTATGGATGTTCGCTGTTCCCTGGCGTGCGCAAGGCGGTGGACGAGTTTTTTCTGCCGCGCGGCATCACGCCCTTTCCGCTCTACGACAAGCTGATCAGCGCAGCGATTATCAAGGCTAGTCGGGTGGAATGATTTTTTATCCGTTCATGGCCTGCCGCGGCGCTGCCTTCTCGGCGCGCTTCGCATTTGCCCGTTAGATCGATGCCATCCGGTCTCCGCCGATACCGTTGGTTCATGGCGGCTTTACTGGCGGTTGGATTGGCGATGATCGCGCTGGCGCTGACCGCGCCCCATATCGGCCTCGGCACGCAGGAGAGCTTCGTTCTCTACCGCTGGTTCGGCCTGAGCCGCGGGCGCATTACGGGCCTAGGCGCGTTGTTGATCGCATCGGTCGTGGCGGCCGCCATCGTCGCGCTGATCGTCCGGC
>JBQTIS010000490.1:0-7823 GCA_052387895.1 Rhodospirillales bacterium
TGGTCAGCATGGTCCCGGTTTCCCTGCCGTTTCCCCTAGGCCTGGCGGGTTTCGTCCAGCGTTCGCCGGACCGGCATTGCCGGGCCTGGCGCTGGGTTATTCACCCAATATCTAGAACAAAACCTAAACAGGCGCGCTTGTTCTAGTTTGGTTCTCGGCGGGGGTCAAGGGAAAATGGGCGGCACGGCTGAAACGGCTCGGTCAGTGGTATATATCGTTGGTATCTACCATTTTGGTGGCGGGCATTTCGGAGGCGGGCGCATGACGACCGCGAAACTGTTCAAGTCGGGCCGCAGCCAGGCCGTGCGCCTGCCGCGCGAATTCCGCTTCAAGGGCAAGGAAGTGCGCATCCGGCGCTACGGCATGGGCGTGCTGCTCGAGCCCGTGAAACCGGACATGAAGGAGTGGCGGCGCATTCTCGACAGCTACAAGCATATTCCCTTCATGGAGGATGGGCGCGACCAGCCCATGGCCGAGGAGCGGAAGCTCTTCGATTGATATTCCTTCTCGACACCAACGCATGCATCGCCGGGCTTGACGACGATCCGCCGAGCGTCAACGACCGCATCGAACGAGCGATCGACGCGGGCGACACGGTCGGCGTTTCGGCCATCGTCCTCGCGGAGTTGTGGTACGGCGTGGCGAAGAGCGCCCGGATCGGCAGCAACAGCACGCGTCTCTTGGCCTTTCTCGTTCCCTTGCGGATCATTGCGTTCGACGAAGAAGCCGCCAAGACCGCCGGCTCCATCCGCGCCGAACTCGCGCGCAAGGGCGCGCCCATCGGCGCCTACGATTGCCTGATCGCCGGCCACGCCATGCGCCTGGGCGCGACGCTGGTGACGGCCGACACGCGCGAGTTCCGCCGCATCCAGGGCCTCAATTGCCAGGATTGGACGGAATAGCTCGGACGCGGCGGAATCAAATCCCCGCCGGCCCTTGGGGGAACGCCACGATCGCCACGCGCTCGCCGGCTTGGAGTCCGTTCCCGTTGGAATGAAGCGCGGATCGCCCCCTCACCCAGCTCCTTCGCATCCCTCTCCCCCGCGCGCCACGCGCGTGGGGGAGAGGGTGGGGGGTGAGGGGGTGATTCCGTTCCGCAGAAACGCGCTCTAAAGGTACTTCCGCAGCTCCTCTGGCGTCAGGCGCGCTTGCTTCAGAATCCGAAACAGCAACGGCCGCGGCAAGTCGCCGGGGTGATGGGGCACGACGGTGTTGCGGCGAGGGTCGCTCGGCAGACGCAGGCGCACATGCGATCCCTTGGTGTGGGTTACGACGAAACCGGCCCGTTCGAGAGCTGCGATCAGGTTCTTGGCGCCGACCGCCGGCAGCCTGCTCATGCGGATTTCTTGAGCTCTATCCGCACGTTTTCCAGGGTGACCGGCCCGGGATGCTTGTCCGGCTCCGGCAGCGGCAGGCCGTCGGCCGCCAGACCTTCGAGATAGATCGACAGGCATTCCGCGGCCATCGCCCTGGCGTGGTCGACGTTCTTGCCCCATGTCGCCAGGTCGGGGATGTCCGGAAACGAAACCAGGTATTCCCCGCTCGCCATTCTCTCGAAAATGGCGGCGTAACTCCGAGTTTCCGTCTCGATCGGTTCGCGGTGCGCCATGCCGGCAGATTACCAGGGTTCGCCGGAAACTCCCATCGCCTCAAATCCCCGCCGGCCCTTGGGGGAACGCCACGATCTCCACGCGCTCGCCGGCCCTGGCGGGGGGCGCCAGGGGCGCGCGCACCACCAGGCAATCGGCGTGCGCCAGCGTCGCCAGCATCGAGCTGTCCTGCTTGGCGAAGGGGGCGGCCACAAGCGCGCCGTCCCGGCGCCTTGACAGCGTGGCGCGCAGATAGTCCTGCCTTCGGTCGTTGGCGGGCAGGGGCTTGGCCAAGAGCGCGGTGGGCGCCGGCCCGGAAGCCGGGTCGAGCCCCTGCATCTTCTCCAGCGCGGGCTTGAGGAAGATCAGCGCGCACACCAGCGACGAGACGGGATTGCCGGGCAGGCCCAGCATCGGCACGCCGGCGATGCGCCCGAAGATCAGGGGCTTGCCCGGGCGCATGGCGATCTTCCAGAAATCGATCTCCAGGCCCTGCTTGCCCAGCACCTCGCGCACCAGGTCGTGCTCGCCGACCGAAGCGCCGCCCGAGGTGACCAGGAAATCCGCGCCGCGCGCGCCCAGCGCTATCGCCGCCAGCGCCCGGCGGTTGTCCGGCACGATGCCCAAATCGATCGCCTCGCCGCCGCAGGCCGCGATCAGGGCCGCCAGCGAAATGCCGTTCGAGCACACGATCCGGCTGGGTCCGATGGGCTGGCCCGGCATCACCAGCTCGTCGCCGGTGGAAAGGATCGCCACGCGCGGGCGGCGGCGAACCATGAGCCACGGCAGGTTCATGGCCGCGGCCAGGCCCAGGTCGCGGGCGGTCAACCTGCGCCCGGCCCTCGCGCCCACCTCGCCGCGCTTGAAGTCCAGGCCCGCGGGCCGAATGAACTGGCCCTTGCGCGGCGCTTCCTTGACGACGACCTTCCTGCCGCGGGCCTCGGCGTCCTCCTGGATCACGATGCTGTCGGCCCCCTCGGGCAGCGGCGCGCCGGTGAAGATGCGCACCGCCTGGCCCTTGCCCACGACGCCCTTGAACAGACCGCCCGCCTGAACCTTGCCGACGACATGGAGCGCCGCCGGAACCCCCGCGGTGTCCGTCGCGCGCACGGCATAGCCGTCCATGGCCGAAACCGGCGTCGGGGGTTGCGTGAGCTGGGCCACGGCGTCCTGGGCCAGGACACGGCCCAGAGCCTGGGCCAGAGGCACCTGCTCGGCGGGAAGCGCGGCCACCGCTTTCAGGATGCGTAGGCGCGCTTCTTCGACCGAAATCACGGCGCCGCCCCGCAACCCATGGGCGCGGCACTGGATTTCCGGCGCGGCAAGGGTCCGGGAACGGCCGCGCCTCCGTCGGGCGCCTGACTTGCCGGGCGGGCTCGGGGGGTTTTTGGAGTTTCTTCGCCCAAGATCACGGCATCTTCCCGTAACTGCCGGACTTGCCGCCGGTTTTATAGACCAGCCGCAGGCCGTGGATGGCCATTCCCCGGTCGATCGCCTTGCACATGTCGTAGATCGTCAGCGCCGCCACCGCCGCCGCCGTCAGCGCTTCCATCTCCACGCCGGTGCGCCCCACCAGCTTGCAGGTCGCCGCGATCTTCACGGCGCTGCGCTTCGCGTCCGGCGTCAGCTCGATCCGAACCGAGCTCAAGGCCAGGGGATGGCACAGCGGGATTAGCTCGTGCGTGCGCTTGGCCGCCATGATGCCGGCCAGCCGCGCCGCGGCCAGCACGTCGCCCTTTTCGATCCGTCTGCCGCGGATCGCCTTCAGCGTGGCGGGCCGCATCTCGACCCAGGCGGCGGCCACTGCCACGCGCGCAGTCTCGGGCTTGGCCGAGACGTCGACCATGCGCGCGCGGCCCTTGGCGTCGAGATGGGTGAGGCGTTTCGCCATCGCCTCAGCCCGCCGCGGCGGCGGGAAGCGCGAGCAAAGCGCGCGTGGCGGCGGCGACGTCGGCCTGGCGCATCAGCGCCTCGCCGACGAGGAAGCAGCGCGCGCCCGCCCGCGCCATGCGCGCGAGATCGGCCGGGGTGGACAGCCCGCTCTCGGCCACCAGCACGCGGTCCTCGGGCACGCGCGGCGCCAGCGCCTCGGTCGCCGCCAGGTCGGTCTTGAAGGTCTTGAGGTCGCGGTTGTTCACGCCGATGAGCTTCGCCGGCAGTTGGAGCGCGCGCTCCAGCTCGGCCGCGTCGTGGACCTCGGCCAGCGCGTCCATGCCCAGGGCCGCGGCTTCGTCGATCAGCGCGCGGGCGGTTGCGTAGTCCACCGCCGCCATGATGAAGAGGATGCAGTCCGCCCCCAGCGCCCGGGACTCCACCACCTGCCACGGATCGAGCATGAAGTCCTTGCGCAGGACCGGCAGCGCGCAGGCGGCGCGGGCCTCGGCCAGATGCGCGTCGGCGCCCTGGAAATAGGGCGTGTCGGTCAGCACGGACAGGCACGCGGCCCCGCCCCGGGCATAGGCGCGGGCCAGATCCGCCGGCGAGAAATCGGCCCGGATCAGCCCCCGGCTGGGCGAGGCCTTCTTGATCTCCGCGATCAGCCCGTAGCCGCCGCGCGCGACCGCATCGGCAAGCGCGCGGGCGAAGCCGCGGGGCCCGGGCGCGGACGCCGCGCGCTCGCGGAGATCGGCCTCCGGCACGGCCTGCTTGCGTTTAGCCACCTCGGCGCGCTTGTCGGCGCAAATCCTGTCGAGCGCGTCGGTCCCGGTCATGGCGCGGCCGCCGCCTTGGGGCGGCTGTTGGTGATGGCGACGGCCTTTTCGACCACGGCGCGGGCCTTGCCGCTGTCGATCGACCGCGCGGCCAGGGCGGCCCCATCCCGCAGGTTCTTGGCCTTGCCCGCGACCAAAAGGGCCGCCGCGGCGTTGTAGATCACGCAATCCCTGAGCGGGCTGTGCTCGCCCGCCAGGATCGCCTTGAGCCGCGCCGCGTTCTCCGGCCCGTCGCCGCCTTTCAGCGCCGCCGGCAAGGCCCGCTTCAGCCCCGCTTCCTCGGGCGCCGCTTCGAAGGTCGCGACCTTGCCGTCCTTCAGTTCCGCCACGTGGCTGGCGCCGGTCAGGGTCAGTTCGTCCAGCCCGTCGCTGCCGTGGACCACCCAGGCGCGCTCGCAGCCGAGATTGCCCAGGGTGCGCGCCATCGGCACGATCCATTCCTGGGCGAAGGCGCCGACCAGCTGGCGCTTGACGAAGGCCGGGTTGGTGAGCGGCCCCAGGATGTTGAACACCGTGCGCGTGCCCAGCTCGACGCGCGCGGGGCCGACATGGCGCATGGCGCCGTGATGGCGCGGGGCCAGCATGAAGCCGAAGCCGGCCTCGGCGACCGCGCGCTCGATCAGCGCGAAATCGCATTCCAAATTGAAGCCGAGGGCCGCCAGCAGGTCGGCCGCGCCCGACTTGGACGAGATCGCGCGGTTGCCGTGCTTGGCCACCGGCACGCCCGCCCCGGCCACGACGATCGCCGCGGCGGTGGAGAAGTTGAACGAGCCGGACGCGTCGCCGCCCGTGCCCACCACGTCGATCGCGCCGTCGGGCGCCTTGATGCGCTGGGCCTTGGCGCGCATCGCCCGCGCCGCGCCGGTGATCTCGTCCACCGTTTCGCCGCGCACGCGCAGCGCCATCAGGAACCCGCCCATCTGCGCCGGGGTGGCGTTGCCCGACATCATGATGTCGAAGGCCTGCTCGGCCTGGGCTTCGGACAGGCTTTCGCCCCGGGCGACGACGGCGATCAGCGCCTTCAGCTGGTTCATGTCGCCTCTGGGAACGGACGGGGCGGTCATGGTGGGGCGCCCGCGAGGCTCACGCGGCCGCGAATTGCCGCGACAGGGCCAGGAAATTGCCCAACAGCTTGTGCCCGTGCTCCGAGGCGATGCTTTCGGGGTGGAACTGCACGCCGTAGACCGGCAATTCGCGGTGCGCCAGGCCCATGATCAGCCCGTCGGCGGTCTCGGCCGTGACCGACAGGCAATCGGGCAGGCTCGGCCGGTCGACCACCAGGGAGTGATAGCGCGTGGCCTCGAACGGCGAGGGGATGTCGTCGAACAGATCGGCGCTCTTGTGGCGGATCTTGCTGATCTTGCCGTGCATCGGGATCGGCCCGCGCACCACCTTGCCGCCGAAGGCCTGGCCGATCGACTGGTGGCCCAGGCACACGCCGAGGACCGGCATGCGCCGGGCAGCCGCCTTTTCGATCAGCGCCAGGCAGATGCCGGCGCGGTCGGGATCGCACGGGCCCGGCGAGATGACGATGCCTTGCGGGCGCATCGCCATGGCTTCGTCGGGGGTGAGCGCGTCGTTGCGGCGCACGACGGTTTCGCCGCCGAGCTCGCCCAGGTAATGGACGAGGTTATAGGTGAAGCTGTCGTAGTTATCGATCAGAAGATACATGGAAATCCGCCCTAGGCCGCCGGCCTTGCCGCGCACGGCACGCGGGTTATAGCAGGCCCGGCGGCCGCGGGAAAAGCAAGGCTTGCAAGGATAGCGCGCCGGGCGCGCGCGACGGCGCCCAAACCGCCGTTGCCCGGCCGCCGCCTGGGACCCTAACATGATCGAATTGGTCCGCGCCTCAAGCCGGCGCAAGCGGGGGAGTTTCCATGCCGACCGACACCACCGAGGCCGCGGCCGAATGGCTCGCGGCCTATCTCGACATGACGTTGCCGCCGGATCGGCTCGCGGGCGCCGTGGCGGCGACGCGCCGCGCGACTGCGGGGCTCGCGGCCGAAACCGGCGCCATCGCCATGGAGGACGAGCCGGCCGATTTCCTGGCCGCGCTGGAACGCCTGGCGGGGGCGAAATGAGCGCCGTGGCGGGAATGAGCCTCGCCGCCCTGGCGCGCGCCATCGCGCGCGGCAAAGTCTCTTCGCTTGAAGCCACAACGTCGTGCCTCAAGGGATTGGAAACATTGGGCCGGGAGCTCAACGCCGTGGCGGGGATCGACCCCGAGGCGGCGCTCGGGGCCGCCCGGCGCGCCGACCGCGAGCGGGCGCGGGGCAAAAGGCGCGGCCGGCTGCACGGCGTGCCCCTGGCGCACAAGGACATGTATTACCGCCAGGGGCGCCCCAGCGAATGCGGCGCCAAGATACGCAAGGGCTACATGCCGCAAGCGACGGCCACCGTGCTGAAGCGGCTCGACGCGGCCGGGGCGCTCGATATCGCCCGGCTCAACATGGTCGAGTTCGCGATGGGGCCGACCGGGCACAACCCGCACACCGGCACGCCGATGAACCCGTGGAACAAGGCGCACGTGCCGGGCGGCTCGTCCAGCGGCCCGGCGATTTGCGTGGCGGCGCGGCTGGTTTACGGCGCGCTGGGTTCGGACACCGGCGGGTCGATCCGCCTGCCGGCGGCGTTCTGCAACCTGGTCGGCATCAAGCCGACCTACGGGCTGGTCAGCCGCTTCGGCGCGATGCCGCTGAGCTTCAGCCAGGACCATGTCGGCCCCTTGACCCGCACGGTCGAGGACGCGGCGCTGATGCTGCAAGCCATCGCCGGGCGCGATCCCGACGATCCCACCACGTCTTCGCGCAAGGCGCCGGACTTCCTGGGCGAGATCGAGAAGGGGGCGCGGGGCCGGCGCATCGCCGTCGCCGGGGGCTGGTTCCGCCAGGGGATCGACCCGGAAGTGGCCGCCGGCATGGACGCGGCGGCCGAGGTCTATCGCCGGCTCGGCGCCAAGGTCGCGCGCGTGGACGTGCCCCCGCTCGACCACCTCAACGACATGGCGATGCTGATCACCGGCGCGGAGTCCGCGAGCTACCACGCCAAATGGCTGCGCGAGCGGCCCCAGGACTACGGCGACCAGGTGCGCCAGCGCATCCAGCTCGGCGCCATGTATCCGGCCGTGCGCTATCTCGAAGCCCTGCGCCTGCGCCGGCGCAAGCTGGAGTGGTTCGTGGCCGGGGCGCTGGGCGGCGCCGACGCGCTGTTGGCCCCGGTGCTGCCGTTCCCGGTGCCGACCATCGCCGAAACCGACGTGGGCGGCGATCACCGCGCCTTCGAGGTGGTGGCGCGGGTGGCGCGCTTGACGCGGCCGATCAACTATCTCGGCCTGCCCGCGATCTCGGTGCCCTGCGGCTTCACCCGCAACGGCCTGCCCCTGGGCATGCAGCTCGTCGGCCGGCCGTTCGCCGAAGCGCGCCTCGTCCGCCTGGCCAGGGCCTACGAGCGCGAAACCGGCTGCACCGATCCGAAGCCGCCGCATTGCTGGGGCGGGTGAACTCGGGCGGCGCGATTCGTCATG